>JBASAN010000396.1:0-3756 GCA_049650625.1 Ornithinimicrobium sp. | reverse complement strand
GGCGTCCACCGCTCGGCCGAGCCGCCGCGCCACGGTGCGGCGCACTCGAAGCACGTTGAGCGCCAGGTGGTCACGGTCGGCGATCCGAAACTGCGTGGCGGCGGCAGCGACCCGTGGCGTGGTCGGCGTGTCCTCCGCCTGCAACTCAGTGATGTGATCGAGCAGCGATGCCTGATAGGCCAGCTCCACCTCTGCAGGCACGTCGTGGGCGGAGACCCCACGCCGGGCGAGGTCGTCGATCATCGGCCCCAGACCCTGCTCACGGGGTCCATGCAACAGCTCGTGCGCGCGGGCAGCGACGCGGGCGCGATCACGACGAGCATCCAGGCGCAGCAGCCGTTCCAGCAGCAGGTCCAGGTGGGTGGTCATCATGTCCGTGCCACTGCGCGCCGCCGTCAGGACCTCCGCAAGCCACTGCGTGTCCGGGCCGACGGTCTCGAACGTCACCCTCGCGCCCTCCCAACCCGCGGGCGTATGCGGTCGGGCCGCTTTTCCCGCCAGCTCCTCCCACTCGGTGCGCTCCTCACGGGCCGCGATCAAGCGCTCCAACACGTCGGCAGGAGGCTTGCCGGGACGCAGCAGGGAGCGGACCTGCCGTTTCAGCCGCGCTCGGGTCACCGCCCCCATCCGCTCGCTCGCCTGTGTCTCAGAGCCTGGCACTCGGGCGGAGCCGCGCCCGGACAGGGCAGCGATCAGGTCGGGAAGGGGGGCTTCGTAGATCTGCGGGACGAAGTGGTCGCTCGTCTCGTGCACCCGGGCCAACAGGTCGAGACGCTGGCGCCACTGGCTCAGGTTCAGCGGCTCCGGCAAGCCGGCCGCTCGGCATACCTCGCCGATCTCCTCCCGAGCCGTGCTCAGCTCGCCGGTGGCGAATCTCTCCACCAGCTGGGCGGCGCGGTCGGCGTCGGGTTGCGATCGCAGGTCGGCGGCGTACCAGGGGTCTTCGACGCGACCGCGCTGCCAGACGCCTTCGCTGGCAGCCTGGGTCAGGACCTGCTTCATCTCGGCAATGCGGTCTCCGGGCAGCTCGCGCAGCACCGGCCCCGAAAGGCGCACATGGGTCAGAGGCGGCCGAGCCAAGCCCGCCAACCCGGCCAGCGCGGCCTGGGTCTGCGCGAGGGACTGGCCCCACGGCTGGTGCACGCGGTGCATGCACTCCTCGTGCTGCGTCAGCACGTCGCGGGCCTCAAACCATCGCGGCAGTGGGTCCTCCGGCAGGTCCGGCTCGTCGTGGGCATCGTCCAGCTGTGCGGCCAGGGCGGCGATGACAGCCCTCGCGCGCCGGGGGTCCTCGGGCAGGTCGAGGACGAGGTCATCCAGCCCGACGTACGCCAAACGACGACGAAGCGCATCCAGCGCGGGGCGCTCCTGGCTCACCACCAAGGCGGTGCGACCCTGCGTCACCGTGCCGGCGAGGATGTTGGCCACCGTCTGGGTAGCCCCGGTGCCACCGGGGGTGTCCAGGACCAGGCTCGCTCCCTGATGGACGTCGGCGATGACGGAGCGTTGCGGCGCGTCGGCGTCGAGGACCGACAGCTCCTGGCGAGGATCGTCGGGGTCGGGGGCCACGGGGCCGGGGTGTAGCTCCGCATGAGTAGGGTCAGCCAGCGCGGCGATCAGGTCATTGCCGGCCAGTTTGGCGGGATCGCGAGAGAGGTGAGCGACGAGGTCCAGTTTGGCCCAGGGGTAGGTGCCGATCACCATCTGGGGGTTGATGCCGAAGCCGTCCATCCGGGCGCAGAGTTTCTCCAGGGCCTTGTACGTCCAGCGCGGGTCGAAGCCGTCGGAGGCCGACAGTTTGGCCAGCGCCGTGGCGTCGATGTCGATGCCCGCCTCGCCGCGCAGATAGTTCTCCAAGACCGGATTGAACACGACGTCGTGGTCGAGCTGCATCACGTAGTCCTGGTGCGTGGCGTCGACCGGACGTATCTGTGCGACCCGGATCAGCACGGGCGCCCTGGGTGGGGTCTTGGCGCGGTGCAGATGCCAGGTGGCCATGCCGACGGCGATGAAGCAGGAGGAAACACCGTGCTCGGTGATCAGCTCGACGGTCTTGGCGTGGATCCCGGCCACCTTGGCCCGAGCCTCTTCGCGGGCGATCTGCTCCCGGACCAGCTCGGAGAGCAACGTGCGGTGCCCGGCGAGCAACTTGGCCACTCCCGAGGGGTGGGCAACGGTGAGGTCGAAGGTGCCCCGGGGAACGTCGCGGTGCCACAGCAGCGTGTTGCGTCCCCCCAGCTCGGCCAGCTCGTGGCGCCACCGTCGCGCGGCCTCAGTTACGGTGTCGACGCGAGGGTCCGACGAGTCGACGGTTGGGGTCACTCGGACAGGTTAACGACTCCGCGCGATGCGACCGTATATGTGCCGAGCGCGAGCGCGCCCGCGGCGGCGAACAGACACAGCCAGCCGTACCCGAAGACGTCGACGACCACCCCGGCGAGCGCCCCGCCGGCCGCGGCTGACAACCCCATGGCCACGTCGGAGGCACCCTGAACGGCGGAGCGGTCGGCGACGGGGACCGAGCCTGCGATCAGCGCGGAGCCGGCGACCATGGTGGCCGACCAGCCGAGGCCGAGCAGGATCAGCCCGAGGCTGAGGCTCCACGACGAGCCGGCGGCGGAGATGCCGGCGAAGGCGCAGGCGGCCAGGAGGAGACAGACCCCGCCCAGGATTACCCTCGTCGAGCCGAAGCGGTCGGTGAGATAACCCGAGACCGGCGACAGGCCGAACATGCCCAGGATGTGCAGGGAGATGACGAAGCCGATGATCTCGATGGAAGCGTCCCCGTGCTTCATGTGCAGCGGGGTCATGACCATGACCGAGACCATCACGATGTGCCCACCGGCAACCGCGATCGTGCCGAGCAGGGCGCTGGGGTTGGCGCCGATGATCGATATGCCGGTCCGTACGCTTCCCCGGGACTTGGTCGGCTCCGGCGGGGCGGCATACCCCATGGGTGCTGCCTGAGCCGCGACGAGCGCTCGTGCCGTCAGGAGCGGGTCGGGGCGAAGGGCGACCCACAGCACGCCGATCGCAGCACTGAAGCCGATGGCGCTGATCACCCAGGCGCCGGCAAGGTCGGGTATGCCGAGCACCCCGGCGATGGCCGCACCCGGTCCGACGATGTTGGGTCCCAGCACAGAGCCGACCGTGGTGGCCCACACCACGAGACTGAGCTGGCGGCCACGGCGGCTCGGGAGGGCGAGGTCGACGGCGGCATACCGAGACTGGCTGTTGGCGGTCGTCGCGGCGCCGAAACACAGCGTGCCAAAAAGGAGCAGGGCGAAGGATCCGATGACGGTCGCGGTGATGGCCAGCACGGCTCCGATCGCGCCGATCAGGTATGCCGCAACGAGGCCCACCCTGCGACCGCGCCGGGCCATCAACGCCGCGACCGGGATGGTGAAGAGCGCCCCGCCGAGGACCTGGCTCGTGCTGGCCAAGCCAGACAGAGCGTCGCTGCCGCTGATCTCGGCGGCCATCAACGCCCCCACCGCGATGCCGCTGGCCACGCCGATACCGCCGAGCATCTGCGAGGTCATCAGGGTGCGCACCGTGCGCGACTGGATGTCGGCGACCTCGGCGATGCTGGGGAGCCTTGTTGCCGTCACCGCGTCATGGTCCCACGGTTCATCCGTGGCAGACTTGGCCCTCGCCCCAGCGGCTGCCATGCGCAGCCTCCGCCCTCGTAGCTCAGGGGATAGAGCACCGCTCTCCTAAAGCGGGTGTCGCGCGTTCGAATCGCGCCGAGGGCAC
>JBASAN010000395.1:0-17594 GCA_049650625.1 Ornithinimicrobium sp. | reverse complement strand
CAGACGTCTCGCTCCTCATCCTGTGGTCCTCAACGATCCCTTCGACACGCAGGTCGGGTCCGAGAACGTTGATGTAGTCGAACAGAGGCACACATGGTGAGCACGAGGCTGAGCGCAGAAACGACCGTGGCGAAGGGTGAGCCCGACGGTGCCTCCTCTGGTTGGACCTTCGAGGATGAGTATCGAGCAGGGAAGAATCTGCAGTTCGCGCAGCAACTCTTCCAGGCTCCGCACGCGGTGACGGATATGGGCGGTTCCGCGCTTCATGGCTAGAGGTCTGTAGCAGTCCGTGGCTCGAGGTCCGCTGCCTGTGCTCGTAGCGCTCGAGCGACGCTGTCCCGGTTTTCGCTCACCGTTCGGCGCAGGCCGCTCGGGGCATCAGGGTGCTGGTCCAGCCAGGTCTGCGTCGCCGTGAGGAGTCCTTCATCCGCAACCGCCATGGGGAAGAACCCCGTTGCGAGCGTGTTGGCGATCGCATGGGTGCGGGAGGCCCAGACACCCTCGATGGCCTCGAGGTAGCGAGCGACATACGGCTGCAACAGCTCAGGGTCGTGAGCGCGACCGAACCCGAGAGCCGTCGAGGAGACCACGGCGTTCGGAAGGGAGCTGCTCTCCATCGCGGCAACCCATGCCTCCTCTTTGGCTTCGGCCGTCGGCCGGGCGGCCAGGGCGCGAGCGGCCTTCTCCCGCCCGGTAGCGGTGTTGTCCGAGCGACGCTCTGCTTCGATCTCGTCCTGGTCGGCGTCGCCCGCGCTCGCCAACGCGGTCAGCAGCGTCCAGCGCATGTCCTGGTCGAGGGTCAAGCCTGTGAGAGGAGCAGACCCGTCCAAGACTCCGCGCACGGCGGCCACATCCTCCGGTGAGGACGCGAACGAGGCCCAAGCCCCGACGAGCTGCAGTTGGGCATCGCTGCCGGGAGCGGACTCCACCACAGCACTGCGCAGTCCGGCACAGACGTCGGCTTTCAGGTCTGCCCGGCGAGCGGGGGCGGAATAGGTCAGCGTCGCGCTGCTGAGCTGCATCAAGGTCATCCGTAGCAGCGTTGAGTCGGTCTCGCCGTTCAGTGCACCCAGAGCGAGGTGCACATAGTCCGAAGCGGGCAGCTGGGCGTCGCGGGTCATGTCCCACGCTGCTCCGAGCACCATGGCGCGAGGTAGGGACTCGCTGAAGGCGCGGGGGTTGCCCAGTGCCGTGGCCAACGAGTGAGGGTCGAGCCGGATCTTGGCGTAGGCAAGGTCCTCGTCGTTGACCAGCAGCAGATCGGGCATGGGGCGGCCGACCAGGTCCGGGACGGTTGTGCGCTCGCCATCGACGTCGAGCTCCATGCGGTCCGTGCGCACCATGGTGGTGCTCTGCGCCGTGTAGAGGCCGAGCGCCAAACGGTGCGGTCGCAGCGTGGGGAAGCCTTCCGGAGCACTCTGCACGATCGTGGCCGAGGTGATCAGCCCGTCGCTGACCTCGATTTCGGGCGTCAGCGTGTTGACCCCCGCGGTCTGGAGCCATAGCTGTGCCCACGAGCTCAGGTCTCGACCCGAGGTCGCTTCCAGCTCCCGGAGCAGATCGGCCAGCGTCGTGTTGCCCCAAGAATGCTTGGCGAAGTAGGCCCGCAGCCCGTTGCGGAAGGCCTCCCGGCCCACGTAGGCCACCAGTTGTTTCAGCACCGACGCGCCCTTGGCGTAGGTGATGCCGTCGAAGTTGACCTCCACAGCCGCCAGGTCGACCATGTCAGCGGCCACGGGGTGGGTGGAGGACAGCTGGTCCTGGCTGTAGGCCCAGGCCTTCTCGGATGTGGCGAAGGTCGTCCACGCCTCCGTCCAGTCGGTGGCTTCGGCCTGACACACGGTCGAGGCCCACTCGGCGAACGACTCGTTCAGCCACAGGTCGTCCCACCACTGCATGGTGACCAGATCGCCGAACCACATGTGTGCCAGCTCGTGCAGGATCGTCAGGGCGCGTCGCTCGATCATGGTGTCGGTCACCTTGGACCGGAACACATACTGCTCCACGATGGTCACGCACCCGGCGTTCTCCATCGCTCCCATGTTGTACTCCGGCGTGAAGATCTGGTCGTACTTCGCGAAGGGGTACGGGCAGTCGAACTCGTCCTCGTAGAACGCGAAACCGGCTTTGGTGCAGTCGAAGATATTGTCCGCGTCCAGATACTGGGTCAGGCTCTTGCGGCAGAACACCCCCAACGGCACGCTCCCGTTCCTCGTCTCGACCGTGTCCCGCACCACGTCGTAGGGACCGGCCACGAGAGCGGTGATGTAGGAGGAGATGGGTGGCGTCGGCTCGAAGGTCCACCGCGCCACGTCGATCCCATCGACGTTGTGAGCTTCCGGCGCTGAGGTGGAGTCCGGGGTCGGCTGGTTGGAGATGACCTGCCAATGCGCCGGTGCGTCGACCGTGAAGGCGAAGGTGGCCTTGAGGTCCGGCTGCTCGAACACGGCATACATCCGGCGGCTGTCCGGCACCTCGAACTGCGTGTAGAGGTAGACCTCCCCGTCAGCGGGGTCCACGAAGCGGTGCAGCCCCTCGCCGGTGTTCATGTAGTCGCCTTGGGCGACGACCGTGAGCACGTTGCTGCTCTGCAGGCCCTGTAGAGCGATGCGGGAGTTTGCCACCACGTCCTGGACCGGCAGCATCTTGCTGTTGAGCTCGATCGACTGCACATCGTGAGCGATCAGGTCGATGAAGGTATCTGCACCTTCCTGGTGGGCATCGAAGGTGACGGTGGTCCTGGTCCCGAAGACGTCCGGACCGCGGGTGAGGTCGAGCTCGATCTCGTAGGAGTGGACCGAGATCAGCGACGAACGCTCTTGTGCTTCGTCCCGCGTCAAGTTCGTGCCGGGCATCGCTGTCCTCCGAAGGTAGGGGTAGATGAGATCACTTGATGGTGTCATGGTGTGCCCACAGACTTATTCATCACACCGCTCCACCGACCAAGGAGATCACCATGCGGGTTCATATCGGAGGCGACCACGCTGCATACGAGATGCACCAGGACCTGCGGGACTGGATGAGCGAGCAGGGGCACGACGTCACCGACCACGGCCCCTTCGACTACGACGAGCTGGACGACTACCCGACGTTCGTGCTGCGGGCCGCCGAAGGTGTGGCGGGGGATCCCGGGTCGCTGGGAGTCGTGCTCGGCGGATCCGGCAACGGGGAGCAGATCGCCGCCAACAAAGTGCCCGGCATCCGCGCAGCGCTCTGCTACAACACCGAGCTGGCGACGCTGGCCCGGCAGCACAACGACGCGCACATCATCTCCATCGGGGCTCGGATGCAGACCCGGGAGGAGTCGCGGGCCATGGTCGAGGCCTTTCTGGGCACCGAGTTCTCGGGCGAGGATCGCCACCAGCGGCGGATCGACATGATGAGCGACTACGAGTCCGACCACACCCTGCCTGCCCTGGAGTAGCTCATGTGTGCGGATCCGGAGCGGGGGGACATCGATCTGCTGCGGGCTTTCGAGCCGGTGGTCAGATTCACGAAAGGTGAGTTCTTCTTTCCCGTCTCAGTGAGTGGCTACGTCGAGCGTGCTGCGCTGTGGAGCGATGACCGGCAAGGCCAGAGCCACCGTTGTTACGCAGTGACGCAGCTCGACACGGACGAGCTGACGGAGCACTGTCGCCTCACCCAAGGACTGGGCCACGCACTGTCTGCCGTGGACACGGGTGCTGAGACCAAGACGACGCCGCGGATACCGCTGAAAGACCGGCCCCCGATGTTGCAGGGTGCGAGCCGACTGGCCTCGGTCGGTGTCACCGCTCGTGCGGTCGACGCGCTCAACCGGCTCTCCCTCCTGTTTCGGGGCAGCGTGCCCGGGGGGAGCGCCGCCCGCTCCTTCCTGATCCAACGCGACCATCTCGAGCCGGAGCGTCCGACCTACTACGGACGTGTCGTCCATGACGGGCCATGGGTGGTGTGTCAGTACTGGTTCTTCTACAGCTTCAACAACTGGAGGTCCGGCTTCGGTGGGGTGAACGAACACGAGGGGGACTGGGAGCAGGTCACGATCTATCTCGACGGACAAGGACAACCCGACCCGGATGGGTTGCCAGCAGCACGGTGGGTGGTGTTCTCCGCTCACGACGAGACCGGCGATGACCTGCGGCGTCGCTGGGACGACCCCGACCTGACCCTGGTCCAGGGGCGGCACCCTGTGGTCTTCGCCGGTGCCGGGTCTCATTCCGGCGCATACGTGGCCGGTGACTATCTGATCACGGTGCAGCCACCGACCATGCCTTCGTTCGTCCGCGCGGCGGGCAGAGCCGCGCGCATCTTCACGCCCTGGTCGGCCACAGCACGCAGCGGAAGTGGAGTAGCCATCCCGTATGTCGACTACGCGCGGGGCGACGGCCGCGCTGTGGGGCCGGGGGAGGCCGAGGCATGGAACCCGGTGGTCCTCGACGACACCCAGGAGTGGGTGCACGCCTATCGCGGTCTCTGGGGACATGACACTCGCGACCGCCTGGGCGGGGAACGCGGGCCCGCGGGGCCGCGCTACGAGCGGGACGGCACCGTCCGTCAGTCCTGGGCCGACCCGGTGGGATGGTCGGGCCTGGCCAAAGTGGCACCGAACTCCGAACGGGAGCAGGAGCTGGTGCGGAGCAGGGCCGAGCAGATCCAGAAGCGACTCGGCGAAGTCCAAGCGGAGGTCGACCGGATTCGAATCTCGCTACGCACCCAGGCGGCAGGTTTGGCGCCGGGATCACCGGAAGTGCAAAGCCTGCAGTCCGAGGAGCATCGGTCCCTACAGCTGCGTATGGAGCAAACCAGGTTGACCGACGAGCTGGCGCGGATGCAACGTGGACGCGGGGCTGGACAGGAAGTCGCGGATCCACACGAGCATCTCGCGCATCGCCTTCTCCCGATGGAGCCCATCCGTGGAGTCCGCGGACGACTTCTGTCGTGGTGGTCCGTGGTGTCGACACCCCTGATGCTGTGCGCCATCGCGGCCGTCATCTCACCCGTGTTGGGCCTGAGCTCCACCCTCTTCGCGGTCTACTCCGTGCTCATCCTGATGTCGGTCGAAGGCGTCTTACGCGGGCATTTCATGGCCGTCGCGATGAGGTTCACCGTAGCGGCGGTGGTGCTGGCCGGCCTGTACCTCGCCTGGCTTCAATGGAAGGCGGTGCTCGCAGTTCCCTTACTGTTCGCGGCGCTGCTGGTGCTCGTCGTGAACCTCCGCGAGGCCCTTCGGCGTTGAGTGCGCCTAGTGCTTGTTGGTGCCCATCCCGTTCTTGAAGTCACCCTTGTCGAAGGCGTCTTCCGTCGAGGTGTCGTGTCCGAAGTCGTCGTCCTTGCCATCAAGACTGTCGAGCCCATCTCGGACCTTGTCGCTACCGCGGTCGATCTGGTCGGCATACTTGCCGCCGGTCTTCTCGTTAGCAAGCTCGCCGGCTTTGTCGATCGCGCTGTCGATGCGTTCGGAGTGCTGATCGACAGCGTCGGCGACCTTGTCGGAGTGACCGGCAGCGGCTTCTTTGGCCTTGTCCATGAATCCCACGTGTTCCTCCTGGTGTCCTTCGGGAGTCCGACAGTCAGAGCCTCTGCCGGACGGCAACCTGTGGAGCGGGTGACGAGAATCGAACTCGCGTAGCCAGTTTGGAAGACTGGGGCTCTACCATTGAGCTACACCCGCAAGCGAGACGTGCACAACCGTCGCGCCGAGGAGATAGTCTAACGGCCGCCGCTGCGATGCAAACCCAGCACGCTGGAGCGACGACGAGTCAGCACACCGCTCACTCAACCGCACGATGACACGGGGTATGGCGCAGCTTGGTAGCGCGTCCGCTTTGGGAGCGGAAGGCCGCCGGTTCGAATCCGGCTACCCCGACCGACTAGCATGCCATGACTGCCTGGTGGGCCTGCGAGCCTGATCAGTGCGCCGATCAACACACCAACCCGATCTGATTCTGGAGTGCCCGTAGTGAAGAGTGCCGTCGAAACCCTGACCGAGACCCGGGTCAAACTGACCGTCGAGGTCCCCGCCTCCGAGCTGAAGCCACGCCTGGATGCTGCCTACGCCACCATCGGTGCGCAGGTCAACGTGCCCGGCTTCCGGAAAGGCAAGGTCCCCTCGCGGATCATCGACCAGCGGTTTGGCCGCGGCTCCGTGGTGCAGGAAGCAGTCAACGACGCCCTCCCGGAGTTCTACACCCAGGCGATGAAGGAGAACGACCTCCGACCGCTGGGTCAGCCCGAGGTCAACCTCACCGAGCTGCCCATGGCCGACGGACAGGACTTCATCTTCGAGGCTGAGGTCGACATCGTGCCGAACTTCGATCTGCCCGACTTCGGCGACATCTCGGTCGAAGTCGACCCGGTCTCCGTCAAGGACGAGGACGTCGCCGAGCGGTTGGCCAACTTGCGTGCCCGCTTCGGCACACTGGTCGGGGTCGATCGCGCAGCGCAGAACGGCGACTTCACCTCCATCGACCTGGCCGCCACGATCGACGACGAAGAGATCGACTCGGTGACCGGAATCTCCTACGAGATCGGCTCCGCGACCATGCTGGACGGTCTGGATGAGGCCCTGATCGGCGCCAGCGCCGGTGACACGGTCGAGTTCGTCAGCCCGCTGGCCGGCGGCGACCACGCCGGTCGCGACGCCGACGTCGTGGTGAAGCTGATCTCACTCAAGGAGCGCGAGCTGCCCGAGGTCGACGACGAGTTCGCCCAGCTGGCGTCCGAGTTCGACACCGTCGAAGAGCTGAACGCCGATCTGGTCAAGCAGGCCGAGCAGGGTGTGAAGTTCGAGCAGGGAGTCCAAGCGAGGGACCGTGTCCTGGACAAGATGTTGGACCTGACGCAGATCCCGCTGCCCGAAGCATTGGTCAAGCAGGAGGTCGACGCCCACCTGGAGAAGGAGGGTCGCAGCGAGGACGACGAGCACCGCGCCGAAGTCGACGAGTCGACGCGCAAGGCGATGAAGACCCAGTTCCTGCTCGATGCACTGGTCGAACGAGACCAGGTCAACGTGGAGCAGAACGAGCTCATCGAGTACATCATGATGACCGCCCAGCAGTACGGCATGAACCCGAACGAGTTCGCCCAGCAGATCGACCAGGAGAACCAGGTCCCGGCCATGGTCACCGAAGTCGGCCGCCGTAAGGCCCTAGCCGGCGTGTTGGAGTCCGTGACTGTGGTTGACACCGACGGCAACACGGTCGACCTCAGTGAGCTGGAGGAGGGCGATCCCGAGGATGACTCGCAGGACGAGCTCCCGGCGGACGACCTCGAGACGGGCGCGGACTCGGACGTCGAGATCGACACGGAGGTCGAAGCGGAGGCCGAGACCGACGTCGATAGCGGAACGGACGCTGGCTCGCCCAAGGACAACTAGGCGTCACCGGGGCCCTGGCAGACGCACGCCAGAAATCCACGGAGGTCGACTTCGGCGTCCTCGAGCCGGTCGATCCGGCCCTGACGGTAGTTCAATCGGATCGAGGTCACCCCGTCGCCGGTGAGCGCGGCAAGGTCCATGCCGTAGCGGTCCAGCGACCGAGGCAGGACCCGGACCACATCGGGGTGGCCATGGTCCCGCACGCACGCGAGTAGGTCATCGTGATGCGCGGACTCGAGGTGCTGCATCGCGGCCACTGCCGTGCGCCGCAGCGGATCGGGCTCGGCCGCTTGGAAGGACGACACCGCTACCTCGCGCGTCGCTGAGCCCAGCAGCCGGACGCCCTGCAACGACATCTCGTAGGGCCGGCATCCTGACTGATCTTGCGGTCGAGGTTCCAATCGCCCCTCGAGCGCGAGACAGCGGAACGGCGAGGGCCCCGGCACGACGATGGTGGCGACGGCGTCAGCGAGCATCGATTGCACCGGTGACGACGGCTCCAGCCACACGCGCGGACGGCCTGTGGGCTGAGCTTCGACCGTGACCATCGTCTGGGTGTAGACGCCGGGCCGGACCGGCACCACCAGAGTCGCCACCACCGCCTGGGCCAACGATGTGCGTGCCCGCTCGGCCCACGAGGGCGAGCACCTATTCATCGCCGGTCACGCGCGAGCTGGCTCGGGCCAGGTCCGGGACCAGCTCGTCGAGGACGACGGGGATGCTGAGCACGCTTGCGGCGGAGTAAGCCGCGGACAGCTCGGAGTCAGCGTCGATGAAGACCGCCCGGCCGTCGCTGACAACGTCCAAGGAGGCCAGCAGTGGGTCGTTCTGAGTTTCCTCCAGTGTGTATCCAATGGGCAGGACCACCGTCACGTCGGCATCCAGGACCGAGATGTTCTCCGCCGACACGTCGGTGAAGAAGCCGTCGGATTGCGGATCCTCGATGGCCGGGTCAAGGACGAAACCGAGATCGGCAAGAATGTCGAAGCGTCCGTCTCCGGCCAGGTAGGCCCCGTAGGCGTCGCCGAACTTGGTGGCGGCGGCGACGGTCAGTCCCTCGAACTCCGGGTGGTCCCGCGTGGCCGCGTCGATCTCGGCCAGGGTGTCCTCGATCACACTCTGCGCCTCGTCCGGCTTGCCCACCGCCTCTCCGATGATACTCATCTGGTCTTTCCAGTCGGTGGCGTAGGCACCCGCGCCTTCGGGCCCGAAGATGGTGGGTGCGATCTCGGACAAGCGGTCGAACTCGTCTTTGTCGTTGCCGCTGCGGGTATTGAGGATCAGGTCGGGCTCCAGGGCCTGAAGCTGTTCGTAGTTCAGGGTCTCGTCGCCTCGCTCGATGATCTCCGGTTCGACGTCTCCGAACAGGTCGGTCGCCCACGGGCCGACTCCCTTGTTCTCAGCGCCGAAGCCCTGCCAGTCGAAGGTGGCGACTGGGACGACGTCGAGCGCCAAGGCCATCTCGGCGTCAGACCAGCCGAGCGCCACCACGTTCAGTTCACCGTCCTCGGGCTCGGGCACCTCGATCGCACCGAACATGGTGTCGACCGTGGCGATCGTTGAGTCGGCTTCCGATCCGGTCCCGGCGGCGGAGCCCTGCGACTGGCTGTCGTCCGGCGTGCTGGCGCAGCCCGCCAGCAGGACCAGGGACACGGCGGTTGCTGCGGACACGACGGTGGGGCTGATTCTCACGGGTGATCCTTTTCGTTGGAGGGTCGAGCATCGGAGGAGCGGCATGGTGGAGGGTTCTAACGGTGAGGGGCGGATGTGGACGTCACGAAGCGGTCGTGATCACCGCTTGGCGGGCGAGCGGCACGATCATGGGAGTGCCGGTCTCGGGGTCATCGAGCACGCGGGCCCGCACGCCGAAGACGCGCTGGATGCCTTCGGCAGTGATGACTTCGGTGGGTGACCCTTGGGCCTGAATGGCCCCGTCGCGCATGGCGATGATGTGAGTGGCGTAGCGCGCGGCTTGGTTGATGTCGTGCAGGACTGCGACGAGGGTGCGTCCGTCCCGGTGCAGCTGGGTGCACAGCTCGAGGAGTTCGATCTGGTGAGCGATATCGAGGAAGGTGGCCGGCTCGTCCAACAAGATCAGCGGCGTCTCCTGAGCCAGCACCATCGCGATCCAGACTCGTTGACGTTGCCCTCCTGAGAGCTCGTCCACCCGACGTGTGGCGAACTCCTGCGTAGAGGTCGCCCTCAGGGCCTCTCGGACGGCCCGTTCGTCCTGCTCCGACCACTGTCGGAGCAGCCCTTGGTGGGGGTAGCGTCCCCGGCTGACCAGGTCCACGACGGTGATGCCCTCCGGAGCGACCGCGGCCTGCGGTAGGAGGCCGATAGTGCGAGCAACCGAGCGCGAAGGAAGGGAACGGATGTCGGCTCCGTCGAGCAGGACCTGCCCCGATGACGGGGGCAGGAGGCGAGCCAAGGCACGCAACAGCGTGGACTTCCCGCAACCGTTCGGCCCGACGATGACGGTGAACGAGCCCGGCGGGATCGTGACGTCGAGGTCCTCGATCACCGACTGGTCGCCGTAACCTATGGACGCTCGCGCAGCGCCGAGGCCGGGCGAGCTCTCGATGTGCTTCATGAGGCTCCTCTCTGGGGCCGACACATCAGCCAGACCAGGTACGCGCCACCCAGACAGGCGGTGACCACCCCCACGGGGAACTGGGTCGGGGCGATGAGCTGTTGAGCCAGCACGTCGCTGACCAGGAGTAGCGCAGCGCCGACGACGGCCGACGCCGCGAGGCAGGGTCCGCTCGCGCGCACCACGCGTTTGGCGATCTGGGGCGCAGCAAGGGCTACGAAGGTGATCGGGCCGGCGACGGCCGTGGTGACCGAGACCAGACCGACACCGACCCCCAGGAGCAGGATGCGGGTGCGTTCAGGGCTCAGCCCCAGGGCTCGCGCGTGGTCATCGCCGAGCTCCAGGAGCTGGAGCTGGCGGGTGAGGAGGAGCAGCACCGGGACGAGGACCAGCAGCGACCAGGCCACCGGCTCCACCTGGCCCCAACGGGCGCCGTTCAGGGAGCCGGCGCCCCATACCGAGGCCGTGACGGCTTCCTCCAACCGGGCACTGACCAGCAGATAGCTGTTCAGTGCCGACAGGACGGCACTGACCGCGATACCCACCACGATCAACCGGAAACCCTGAACGCCGCGGGAAAAGGCGAGAACGTACACCGCGAGAGCGGTCAGGAGACCGCCTATGAACGCCCCCGCGGTGACCGAGACAGCGCCAGCCCCGAGGACCAGGCTGACGATGAGCGCTCCGGTGTAGGCACCGGTGCTGAATCCCAGGATGTCCGGACTGCCGAGGGGGTTGCGGGTCATGGACTGGAAGATGGCGCCGCTGAGGGCCAGACACGCCCCCGCCAGCAGACCCAGAGTGATCCGCGGCAGTCTCCACTCGGTCACGACACGGATGGTCCCGGGGTCTCCTCGTCCGATCAGAGCCGCCAGGACGTCACCGGTGGGGATAGCGGCAGCGCCGAGTGTCAAGGCGTAGGACGACAGGATGACGACTGCCAGCGTCAGGAAAAGAACGGTGATGACCGCGCGGAGGTCCAGTAGGAGACGCACTCCCTGGGGGCCTGACACGACCCGGACCCTCGCGGGCCACAGGGGTGGGGCGATCACAGGGACCTCAACGTGCTGCGTCGCACCAGCGCGATGAGCACCGGAGCGCCCACGAAGGCGGTGACGACCCCCGCGGGCAGCTCGCTGGGCACCAGGACTCGTCCCGCGACATCGGCCACCAGCACCAGGACCGGTCCGGCGACGAGGCAGAAGGCGATGATCCAACGGTGGTCCACACCGACCGTGAACCGCGCCGCGAAGGGCACGGCCAGTCCGACGAACGAGATGGGTCCGACCGCTGCGGTGGTAGCCCCACACAGGGCGGTGATGCACGCGAAGCCCAGGGCGCGGAGCAGGACGACCGGGGCTCCCAGTGCCCGTGCGACATCGTCGCCCAGGGTGAGCGCGTTGAGCGATCGCGCGAGCAGGGCTCCCACGAAGGCTGCGCCCACGATCACGAGCCACACGGACTCCACCGTGTCCATCTGCCGGCCCTGCAGCGATCCGACCGACCAGAAACGCAGGCGGTCGAAGACATCCGGCTGCGCCAGAGTGATGGCCTGCGCCACCCCGGACAGCACCGCACCGACGGCTACTCCGGCCAGCACGAGCTTCACCGGAGTCCCGGCGGCCAGGCCGGTCGACCCGATGAGGTACACCACCGCAGCACTGATGCCGGCGCCCGCCATACCCCAGATCATCTGACCGCTGGAGATGGTCGCACCGAAGAAGGCCGTCCCGATCACGATGGCGAAGTACGCGCCGGCGTTGACCCCCAGCAGCCCCGGATCCGCCAGCGGATTGCGAGTGAGGGCCTGCATGAGCACGCCCGCCATCGCCAGTGCGAGTCCGGCCAGGACCGCGAGCAGGGTGCGCGGCACTCTGAAGTCCCGGACGAGGAGGTCGGTAGTGCTCGCGCCGTCGTTCCTCAGAGCGTCGATGACGGCGGAGGGGGGTATGTCGCCGGAGCCGACGAAAAGGCTGACAAGGCAGACCGAGACCAGCACCACCACGCCGGTGGCGAGTACGACCCATGGGGCAGGAACGCCTTTGCGTGGCGCCGTGACGACTCGCCTGTCCGGATGGGCCACCGTGCTGAGAGGCAGGGTGCGGGGTAGCGGCGACACGGTCTCTCCAGGCAGGTAGTGGAAGTAAGGTAAGGCTAACCTAACCTACGATCGCTACCGCGGCCTCATCTGAAGCATATTTAACTCACGGTAGGCTTGTCTAAATGAGCGAACCAGACTCCCGCGGCGCGACGTTGCCCCCATGGCGGTTCTTCGACGTCACCGTCGGCGCGATCCGGCGTCTGTCACCGACGTTCGCTCGGATGACCGTGACGGGTCCCGACCTCGACCGGTTCGCCGATCTCGGTCTGGACGCCCGGGTCAAGGTTGTCCTGCCTGATCCCTCCGGTGGCTACGTCCACTTGCCGCGCGAAGGCGACTGGTACCCGCGATGGCGACAGCTGCCCAAGGCCGCGCGCAACCCCCTGCGGACGTACACCACCCGCTGCGTTCGCCCGGACCGCGCCGAGGTCGACATCGATATCGTGCTGCACGGGCAAGGCGACGGAGCCGCGACGTCGGGATGGGTGCACCGCACAGAGGTGGGACAAGCCTTGGTGCTTCTGGGGCCGGACGCTGAGTCCACCCGACCCCATGGTGGGGTCGAGTTCGTCGCGCCAGGTCCCGATGAGCGGCTGATCCTGGTGGGTGATGAGACGGCCGTCCCCGCCATCGCGAACATCGTCAGCCTGCTGCCTGCCCAGACGAGCGGGGAGGTGTGGCTGGAGGTTCCGGACGAGCGGGATGTCGACATGGTCGACGCATCCCAGCAGCTTGCCGTCTCCTGGATGGTGCGCGGAGATCGCCCCCACGGCGAGCGGCTGCTGGGTGCCTTGCGTGAGCACTCTGCACGGGGACCGACGGTCACCCCGCGGGGAGCGCCCCCGGCGGCACGGGCCGGGGTCGCGGGGGAGGCCGGCCGGGTGAGGTCGGTGCGGCGACACCTGATCCAGGACCGCAGGGTGGCGCGAAGTGACATCACCTTCATGGGCTACTGGAAGCGTGGATGTGTCGGCGGGTAGGTGATCAGCGCCGTTGCTTCGGCGTCGTCGCCATTGTGCGCTCACGGCGAACACGGCATACCTGCGGGAGTGCGTGCGGCGCCTCGGGCGTTAGTGTCACCAGCGAGGAGCGGTCGACCTGCCGTCAAGCAGTGACAGCGCGGCTTGTGACAGCACAGACCTGTGACACCACTGACGTGAAAGCAAGGAGCAACGATGACCAACTCTGAGATCGTCGCGGCCGGGGCCAGCCCGATCGCGGGTCTGGACGACCAGATCTACAACCGTCTGCTGAAGGAACGCATCATCTTCCTCGGCTCCGACGTGCGCGACGACAACGCCAACGCCATCTGCGCCCAGCTCCTGCTGCTGGCGGCGGAGGACCCCGAAGCCGACATCTGGCTCTACATCAACTCACCCGGTGGGTCGGTGACCGCCGGTATGGCGATCTTCGACACCATGCAGTGGGTGCCCAACGACGTGGCCACGGTCGCGATGGGCCTGGCGGCCTCGATGGGCCAGTTCCTGCTCTCGGCCGGCCAGAAGGGCAAGCGCTACGCGACGCCGCACGCCCGAGTGATGATGCACCAGCCCTCCGGCGGTATCGGTGGCACGGCGAGTGACATCAAGATCCAGGCCGAGCAGATGCTGCACATCAAGCGCGAGATGGCTCACCTCATCGCCGAGCACACCGGCCAGACGCCGGAGCAGATCGAGCTCGACTCCGACCGCGACCGCTGGTTCACCGCCGCGGACGCCAAGGAGTACGGCTTCGTCGACCACGTCTACGAGCACTCGGCTGCGGCCGGCGCCGACACGCCGGCGCAAGGCGCGGAATCCGCCGAGTCCGATGACTCCACCTCCTGACCTGCCGACGAGACGAGAGACAGAGACTATGAACCAACCCACGTTCCCGTATGCCGGTGGGCCGTCCGCCGGACCGCTGGCCCCGTCGAGCCGCTACATCCTCCCGCAGTACGAAGAGCGCACCGCCTACGGGATGAAGCGACAGGACCCCTACACCAAGCTGTTCGAGGACCGCATCATCTTCCTCGGGGTGCAGGTGGACGACGCCTCGGCGGACGACATCATCGCCCAGCTGATCGTGCTCGAGAGCCAGGATCCCGACCGGGACATCCTGATGTACATCAACTCGCCCGGGGGGTCCTTCACCGCCCTGACCGCCATCTACGACACGATGATGTACATCCGGCCGGACGTGCAGACCTTCGTCGTGGGGCAGGCCGCCTCGGCCGCTGCGGTGATTCTGGCCGCGGGAGCTCCCGGCAAGCGGTTCGCCCTGCCGAACGCTCGCGTGCTGATCCACCAGCCGGCCCTGGCCGGTGGCGACTACGGCCAGGCTTCGGACATCGAGATCCAGGCCAACGAGGTGCTACGTATGCGCACGTGGCTGGAGGAGACCTGGGCCAAGCACTCCAACCGCCCGGTCGAGCAGGTCCGCAAGGACATTGAGCGGGACAAGATTCTGATCGCCGCTGAGGCCAAGGAGTACGGTCTCGTGGACGAGGTCCTGGACAGCCGCAAGGCATCGCTGCAGGACTAGCTGCGACCCTCTTCGGAGTCCGGCTCCGGAAATGACGTGGACGGTGGTCCATCGGTACTTATCGGTGGGCCACCGCTCACGTAGGGGAGCACGCTCGAGCCGTCCCCGAGCGCACGGTCGGAGATGACCCCGAGGACGCCGTCCTGCTGCATGATCACGGCGCTCAACTGACTCAGCGAGCCATAGCCCGCCTGTCGAGCAGCGGTATGCACGTCCACTTCGCTCAGCCGGTGCCGGCGGAGCGACTCGGTGACCATCGTGCCGTCGTAGTAGAGCAACACCGGGGGATTGTCGACGGTGCGTCGGACCCACCGCCAGCGAGCTCGGCCGACGGCGATGACCCACTGGATCGCGATCAGGAGAGATACCACGAAGATCATCTGGGCCAGCGGTACCTCGGAGGCGGTAATGGTGCGGCCGAACGCGGAGCCGATGGTCACGGCCAGCACGAAGTCCAGCGGCGTCATCCGAGCCAGTGTCCGCGCGCCCGTCATCCGCAGGAGTAGAACGAGCGCCGCATACCCGGCCACCACGATGACGGCACTGTGGACGATGGGCGTCCAACCGGTCCACAGGAACTCCATCGGGAGAGGCTACTCGTGGCACGCCGGGGGAGGTAGAGGGCCCGGCGCGGATAGTACGGTCTGACCATGATCGATGGGACCCCGATGGACCTGGGCGCCACGATGGTCCCCGGGTGTGGCGGAGCGAGCGAGACCCTCGAGCAGTTCCTGGCCAACAGTTTCACCACCGCGCTGCTGGTCCTCCACCACGGGGAGCCGGTCTTCTCCTGGTCGAGGGCACCCGCAGCGATGAACGTGCCGCAACCGGGCTACTCGATCACCAAGTCGGTCCTCGGCGTGGTCGCGGCCTCCTTGATCCAGGACAAGGCCCTGGATCCTGATCGCGGTGTGGTGACCTACATCCCCGAGCTGGCGCAGGGAGGATATCGAGGGGTCACGGTGCGAGACCTCCTCGACATGCGGACCGGGGGGGACTACCGCGAGACCTACGGCCCGGAGAGCGAGCTGGGGCAGTTGGTGGCTGCTCGTGCAGTGGTGCCCGAAGGGGCTTTCGCCTCCGTGCGGGACATGCTGTGCCGCGTCCCGAGGGTGGGCCTGCACGACGGGCCGTTCGCCTACCGGTCCCTCGACACCGAGGCGCTCGGCTGGGTGGTCGAGCGAGCCACCGGTTCCCGGATGGATCAGCTCGCCCAGGAGTTGGTGTTGCAGCCCTTGGGGTGTGAAGGCGCCGTGTTCGAGGTCGACGGGCACGGTGAGGTGTTGCACTCCGGGGGTTTGTCCATGCGCCCCGAGGACTTCGCTCGCTTCGGGTCGATGATCCTGGGCTCGGGCGCGATCGGCGATCAACAGGTCGTCTCGCCGTTCGTCGTCAAGGACCTCCGAGCGGGGCATCCATGCGACGCCGAGCTCGGTGGGGGCTCATACCGAAACCAGTTCTGGGTGCCGGTGCGCGGCGGGCGAGAGCTCTTGGCCCTCGGCATACACGGGCAGATGTTGTGGATGGACGCGTCCAGCGATCTCGTCTTCCTCAAGCTGTCGGACTGGCCGACGCCCAGCGACCCGGAGCTGTTGTCCACCACGTATGCCGTCGCGCGCAGGTGCGCGGCGACCCTGAGCGAGAGTCGTCATCGTGATATCACCGTCCCTCGGTAACCGATTTCGTCGCAGGTGGTTGAGCCTACGGACCACCTACGCAAGGATGACCACACGCGCGGTCCCCGCCGTTGCCGTTACCACGCAAGAGGAGCTCCCCTTGTCCGCTACCGCCACCTCAACCCCTGTCGCTGAGCCACGACGGCTGCGCAACATGTCTGAGATCCGCACGTTCTTCCGCACCAACGAGACGCCCGTGTTCTTTCTCGGAGCGACGGCCTTCAACCTGCTCGGCATGGACCGATGGGTCCGTAACTTCTCGATGATCTCCTACTACGACTCCTGGGACGGTTATCACCCCCGCGTCTTCGTGCCGCCCGAGATCGAGCACGAAGAGTTCACCAGTGGCGAGGACATCAACAACTACCTCTTACGCCACCCCGATGTCCGGGCCCACATCGACGCCGCGGCCAAGCGGACCGGCAAGAGAGCCAAGATCACGATGGTGTTCTTCGACGAGGAGACCGAGCAGATCTGCAAGGACTCCGGGTGGGACATCATCCACCCCACGTACGAGCTTCAGCGGCACCTCGACTCCAAGATGGTCACCACCCGTTTGGGCAACGAGGCGGGGGCGCCGAGTGTGCCGAACATCATGACCACCGTGGAGTCCTGGGATGACCTGCTGGCCCAAGCCGAGGAGGCCGGGCTCGGCACGGACTGGGTGTTGCAGCTGGCGTACGGGGACTCCGGCAAGACCACCTACTTCGTGTCCAACCAGGACGAATGGAACAAGGTGGCCTCCGATGTGGTCGGCGAGGAGGTCAAGGTGATGAAGCGCATCAACAACCGAGCAATCGCCGTGGAAGCCGTCAACACCCCGACCGGCACGGTGGTCGGACCCTTCATGACCGACCTGACGGGCTACAGCGAGCTGACTCCGTACCGCGGCGGCTGGTGCGGCAACGACGTTTACCCCGAGGCGCTGAACGCCGACCAGCGTGCACGGGCGATCGACCACGTCAGCAAGCTGGGAAACCGGCTCCGCCAGGAGGGGTACGAAGGCTTCTTCGATGTCGATGTGCTCGTAGACCTCGACGACGACGAGGTCTACCTGGGTGAGCTCAACCCTCGCCTCTCCGGGATCAGCTCGATGACCAACGTCTCTGCCGGTGCCTACGCCGATGTGCCGCTGTACCTCTTCCACCTCTTGGGGCACCTCGGCGCGGACTACGACTTCGACACCAACGAGGTGAACGGCAGATGGTTGGAGCTGGCCGCGGTGGACAGCTGGAGTCAGCTCATCCTGAAGACCTCCACCGAGGAGGTCGGCCTGGTCACCGACGCGCCGCGGACCGGCATCTACCGTATGGATGAGGATGGCACTCTGGAGTACCAGCGCAACAC
>JBASAN010000394.1:0-9175 GCA_049650625.1 Ornithinimicrobium sp. | reverse complement strand
AAACCAGGACCACGTCGTCAACTCTCCTCGAACCCCGACTGATCAAACTTGAGCGTACGAGCGTTCTCAGAAACGGTGCGCATGCGTTTCTCGTCAAAACCGCTGGCGTCAGTGGCCTCGATCTCGATCCGAACGGTCACGCTCGTGTTCTCCCCCGACCGCAAGTGAGCCAGCACCTCGTCGGCAACGTTTTTGAAGTCGAGCGCGATCTTGTCCGAGCTGAGGGTCTTCACGCCGAAGAACCGTGTCCAGGCCGGGTCGACCCTCGGCCGGGGCGGCAATGGATCAGGGCCCGTACCTGGGCCCGGGCCCGGCCCTGCGCCTAGGCCAGGATCCTGCCCAGGATCCTCCGCGCGTTGCTTCTGAGCAACGTCGGGACGGACAAGCAACAACGAGTCAGTCGCGCCCGGGGCGCCCTCCTTGTCCTCCGGAGTCCAAAGGCCGATATACCGCCCAGCCGCCTCGTCGTAGCCAGCCGCGAGTGCGAACGCGTCCGTCTGCCAGATCATCGGCAGGTCGAGAATGCCAGCGTCGAGGACGGAGCGGTCGCGCAGGCGCGGCATGTAGGGATACTGCGAGTAGAGGCCCCACAGCGAGCCCAACGAGACGTGGCCGTCCTTCCAGATCTGCGGGACCTTGCCGATCGCGAGACGGATCGTCGACGCGGCCTGCCGGGTGGACAGGTCGCCGTCGTTGCCCAGGCGTCGCGAGACGCGGTCGGCGAGGGCGTCGGACTGCCCCTCGACCTTCGTCTCCTTGATCACGAACGGCGCGCCCGGGTCAGGCTGAGCAGGGACCATGGCCCAGGTGAAGCTCTGCAGCAGACGCGCCGCGACGGTTTGGTCGGCCTGCGTTTTGCGCTGCGACGCCTGGTTCTTCTGGTTCTGGGTCAAGTCGAGGTCGGCCTCATTGGCGAGGACGTGGGTCCAGCCGAGGTAGTCGCGGGTCGCGCTGTTGAGCTCCTCGAGTCGCGCCTCGTCGGCGGCGAGGTAGACGAGCGCGTTGCGATGAGTTCGGTTGGAGCTGCCGCGATGCTCGGTCGCCTTGTGGGCGAAGTCCTTGGCGGCTGACTCCGCACCACGCTTGTGCGCGAACTTTGGGTGCAGGATGACGAGGCGAGCCTCGTCGGTGTCAGGAATGTCGGCATTCGACTCTGGGCAGACGTGGACGCCGGCGAAATCGCCCCGCCTGCGGCCCTGGTCCTGGAGTCGGCGGACGATCTCGGCCCACACGTCTTCCTTGTGGAGTCGCTCGGCCTGGTCCTTGGCTGTTCGGGTGATGTTGGGCTGGACGTCGTACCAATACTTGCCCGAGCCGGAGTAGAAGTAGGTCGCGCGGTCGCCGAGTTGAGTCAACGCCGCATGGAAGTTTCCGGGGACATCTCCGGGCACCGCCGTACCAAGGAACACCCTCTGCGCACCGAGGCCCTTGTGCACCGAGCCCGGGGCAATGGTCGGGGCGGCACCAAAAAAGACCGTCCGTGCTAGGCGCTTGGTTAGGGCACGCTGCCCGAAGAGAGGCTTCTCCTTGTCGATTCTGCCCGGCTCAGAGTTCGGTCCATCGACGTCGGCATCGATGATCGTCTTCCAGGAGTCCTGGAGGTACTGCGTGAGCTCCGAATTGACGTTCGATGTTGCCAGCGGAATGGAGCCCGGCATGATCAGCGGCGCGGCGTCCTCACCTGTCCACAGCGCGTGGATCACGGTGCTCATCAACCGCAGGACACCACGTGTGCGCTGGAAGCGCTCTAGCGACGACCACTCCTCGTAGAGGGTGTCAAACAGCTCCGGGTGGATCGGGTACGTCGCCTTGATCCGGTCCTCGTACGCGGAGTCACGAGCCTCACGCGGGAAATCGTCGGTGTACTTCCGATACATCTCGACGTAGGCCTTGGCCGTCGCGCCGATAGCTGCGAGCGAAGCGGCGTCAGGCTGCTTGAAGAGCCGCTGCTTGACGATGTGATACGCCTCGTCAGACGACGCGGGACGCCACTGGTCGGCGACACGGCGGACGACGTTCTGGAGGCGCTTGAGCGCTTCGAGCCCGTTCTGACCGCCAACCTCCTCGGCGTTGCCGACCGCGATCTTGTCGTTCGCGTCGCCTGTCTCCGACGCTGGGATCGAGATCGCGAGCAGGACACCACTAGTGCCCTTGGCGGCCTCAGTCAGCGACTGCGCGAAGGTGAACTGGTCGTCGAACGTGCCTCCGGCTAGATCGTCGCGACCAACGAGCGAACGGGCATACGCGACCCACTCGTCGATCAGGATGACGGCGGGCGCGTACTTAGCGAGAAGCTCATGCAGGGCATCGCCTGGATGAGTGCGGTCTCGGTCGGCCTTCGCAACAATTGCGTACGCCTCGGCGCCGCCAAGCTGCCACGCGAGTTCTCCCCAGATGGTGTTGACCTGGGTGCCGTCGTCCTTGGTCACACCAGACGGGCTGAAGTGATTGCCGACAATCGCGACCCGGTTGACCTTGGTGGCCGAGTAGCCATTGGCGGTCAGCAGTTCCTGGGTCTCTTGGGGGAAGTCGCCCACGGGCAGGCCCGCCGCGACGTGCCAGAGCGAGAGCATCGAGTGGGTCTTGCCGCCACCGAAGTTGGTCTGCAGGTTGATAACCGGCGAGGCGTTGTCGTCACCCGACAGGCGACGGACCGCTCGGCCGATGAGGTCGCGCAAACCCTCAGTCAGGTAGGTGCGACGGAAGAACTCGACCGGGTCGGCGTAATCCGCATCAACCTCGCCGCCGGTCGCAACCTTGTAGAGGTCGGCCGCGAACTCAGAGGCGTGGAAGTTGCCCGTGGCGACATCGTCATGAGGCTGGAGAACCTCGCGCCAAGGGCGCAGGCCCGCCGCCTCCGGATTGTCGACGGCGGCTTTGAGGACCTTCTTGTCGTCCTTGTTAGCGGTCACACGGCGCAGGTTCAGCCGAATGCCGCGGACTTCGTCTGCTTCCTTGGCGGCGCCAATCAGCTTGAGGAGTCGTTCGCCAGTGTCGAGGGCACGGTAGGCATCGTCATCGGTGAAGGTGCCGTTGTGTGCCCACCCGTTCCGTACCTCGCGAAGCTCGCTAGCAAACGTCTCGCCCGTGCGGCCGATTGCTTGCTTGAAGGGATACCACCCGGGCTTGAACCCGGCGGTGATGTTGCCCTCGGTCAGAATCCGGAACTGCACCTGCGGGTCGAGGGCGTCATACGACTTAGCCGACGGAGCCCCGTTCTTGCTGTCTTTGGCCTGAACGAGTCTCGTCCAGACAGCGCCGAGCGATGGGTCCCCTTGGCCGACGACGGTCGCGATGAAGTCATCGAGCGCCGGGGCCAGTACCTGGAACATGCGGTCGATGCGGTCGCGGTTGCTTAGCGCCATGTCAGTTGTCTTCCTCGTCGAAGGAGAACGCCCCTTGCTCGACAGCCGGCTTCTTGGTGGTGCGCGCGACGTCCAGAATTTCTGGCCAGCTCGTGACCATGTTGTTGAAGCTCAGCGCATCCTTGGTCCACCCATTGCCCTCAGCGATGCGGAAGAGCAGGTGAGCCAACTCCTTGACTAGGTCGGCGTCAACAGCTCCATCGATGCGAGTTAGCGCTGCCTGGAGGAAGGCTCCAGCGGGCGCGATGCCGTCCCGTTCCAGCACCTTGATCAGGTGATGCAGCGCCTCCCAGTTGCTGGTGTGCGAGTCCTTCAGCACGTCGTAGTCCCATGACAGGTTCAACGGCTTAATCAGCTGCACGTTACCGGCGCGGCTTGCAAGAATCTCGTCGCGGTCCATCGTGTCCACGCTCGTATTGCGGGCCCGCGCGATATTGTCAGCGTCGCCGAACTTACCGATTCCGTATCCATGCTGGCGGTACCACGCGATCGCGAACCGGGACGTCGGATCGAAGTCGCCTTCCTGCTCGTTCAGGACCTGGTCAAGGATCTCGTTGATCCGAGCGAGTGCACTGCGAACTGTCATCTTCGATCCGTCGGGTTCGAGGACCGCACCGTAACGACTGAACACGGCCATGCCTGGCCCGATGGCTGCCTGCGGCAGGTCCACCGGTGCGATCTGGCCCTGCTGCAGTTTTCGAAGAGCGTCGGGCAGCTCAGACTCGAGTGCAGCGATAAAGCCGCGGCGGTCTGTGCTGAGGCCCTCATCAGGACGGGGCCGGAGAGACAGGATGATCGACGACGCGAGGGCGTTCGTGCCGATGCTAATCATCCGACCCCCGCGCTCACTGCGAAGCGGCCACGTCGAAGTGATCTCCCAGCCGCTTCGAATCATTCCTTCGAGCAGCTTCTCCCATCCTGTGGAGGCTTCCCCTCGATCATCGGCGTCGCTCTGCTTGAAGGCGTAGTAGACAGTGATCGGGAAGTCATCCGATGCAGCCAAACGAGCATGTGCAAATACGTCCCGGAACCCATCCTCGAAGAACTTCTCGGCGCCGGCCTTGCCGCCGTGTCGGAACTGGTTGGCAACCAACTCCGCGGTCTTTGGCACCAGCATCGTCGCGAGCAGATCAGGATGCACGGATCGCAATGACCGTCGCAGCCAGACATAGAAGTAGTCAGACAGATCGGAGTAACCGATGTTGTCGTAGTACGGCGGGTCTGTAGCGATGACCATGCCGTCGTAGCGCCGCACCGCTGCATCTTCTTGGCTGACGGTCCCCTGCGGCCCATTCGACGGGAGCGACTCGATGGCCGAAACGATCCACTCAAAGTGCCCGGACGCGTTGCCCACGGAGTTAGAGAACGGGTTGATTTCCACGAAGTCCCAGACCATTGGAAGGGCCTGTCGGGCAAAGGTGTCCCGAACGCCTTCAATCTGCGGAATCCAGCTGCAAAGCGCTGACAGCCAGTCGGCGAGTTTTGAGCCAAGGAACGCGAGGTAGGTGGCAACGGCGTCTGCGTAAGCAGGGTCACCCGAATCCGCGAGTGCCCGCTCTCTCGCCTCGCCGACCAAGTCGCTGAAAGTCGTGAGTACAGCCAGCTGTCGATCGGTGTACAGGTCAACCCACTTGGTCATGCCGTACGCCTGCACCCGGAAACTGGGCGCCTGCGCGGGGATTTCCGCCTCGGGAAGGTCGCTTGGGCGATTGACCTGGGCCGCTTCTACGTGTTCCTGCGTCGGGGCTAGGTACACACGTCGCCGATTTCCGTCCGCCACCGTTGCCATGAGTTGCTGGCCGATTCGGCCAGCTTGGCCCTCAGCACGGATGTACTTCAAGTCGACGCCGGCCGAACAAGCGATACAAGCGGCGCCGGTACGACCGACTGTTCCGTCATCACTTACGGACGGCGCATCCGAACGATCCAACGCGATCGAATACTTCACTCGAAGCCCCGACGGGTGAGTCGGGTCCCCGACAACCGTGGGCCTGATATATGCTTCGCGTCCCTTCTTCTTCCCAAGCCACCACGTGCGGACAAGCGGCAGTTCAATACCGCAGGCCGGGTTCGGGCAAGTCACCGTGCGTGCCCAGATCCACGCGATCACCAGAGCGCTTGTTCCATCCTCAAGTTTCGCCAAAGGAAAGTGGACGCCAATCCGCCGGTATGCCTCGTCGCGCATCCAGCCGCCATAAGCCCGGACGTCTGCGGCCAGCCCCTGAGTTCCCGTCCAGTCACGAATCTCCGAGTCCGCCAGCCCCGGAAAGCTCGGCGGCCGGCCTCTGAAGGGGACTGGAATGTCAACCAAAGACTTATTGATCAGGCCCGCAACTGGGTTGAGATCGGACGCCCGCGCTTGAAGGCCCAAGCGCTGGGCTTCAAGTGGGATAGTGCCCCCGCCTGCGAAGGGGTCGACGATCTGCGGGACCGTCCCACCGGTCGACTTCAAGATCTCATCATGTGCTTCAGCAAGAAGGCGCTCGTCCTTCGTGCTTTCCCATCTTGAGAGGCGAACGACGAGCGCATGCAGCCTGTCCCGTTCGGCCCGCTGCTCGGTTTCCGTCGGAAACAAGTGAGGTCGAGAGCCAGGGTCGTCTACAAGCTGTGCGAAGAGGAGCGCACGCGCGGCCGCCAGGGGCCGTCGCGCCCACCAGAGGTGGAGTGTCGCGGGGTGTCCCTTCCTCGGCACTGACTTCTCGTGCGCGGACTCGCTGTTGATGGCCTCAAGCGGCAACGCCACCTCGATCAGCTTGCGCTTGTGCACTAAATCCTCGACCCTCCGTGCCCGAGATGACGGGCGAGCTTCGCCGCTGATGCGACGCGTGATGAGTTCCTGAACTTACCGGTGGCCCCGACGCTTTGGGTGGAACGCGAGTGATTGGTGGGGCCCCCGAACATCAGAACGGCAATGTGCCCTTCGCCCAGGTCTTGGCCCAGTGGCCACGGACGCCGGTAGCTTCGAAGTCCCCGAGATCCGTAGTCGCGAACGGATCGTCTAGATACCTGACCTCATCGTGCTGGCCACCTCGGGGATCGACCTTGACGAGTGCAAGTCGGTACCGCGGCACCGCATTTTTTCCAGTCATCACCTCGTTGTGGGTGACGAAGAAGTCCTCAGCACCGTCGATCCGAGCTTTGACCTCGATTCGGTAGGTGTCCCCCTTGGGGTCAGTGGACAGGATGTCGAAGCCTGGATTGTTGAAGGCTTGCTCGACGGGCTTCCGACCGAGCTCGCGTTCCCGGGCCATCACAAGGTCGACGCCGCGGCGTTCGACCACCTTCGTTTCCTTGGCGTGGATCGGCGCGGAAGTCGGGATCTCGCCTTCGAGCATCCCGATCGGCAGCACCAAGGCTGCGGTCACGATGTGCGGCGGCTTCGTCGACATGAGCTGCTGCTGGTCGAGCAGAGCGAGGCGCTTGCGTAGGCGGGCGTCGAGTTCGACTGCCTTGCGACTGAGATTGACCGATGACTCCTTGGGCTTCTGGCTCTTCTGCTCCTTCTCCGAAGCGATTGCGGCATCCAGAAGGAGGCGCTCGCTTTCTGAGGCGAGGCGCTTCGTCACGAGATCCCGGGCCTTCTCGAGCTCGGCAAGCCGTCGCGGCTGGACCTCAGCGAGGTATTCGGGTAGTTGGTTGGCGATGATCCAGCTCATCGCCTTGTCCTCGGCGTCACCGAGCCAGACCAAAGTGCGGGCGGCTTCGACTACGGGCCCGGCGGGCGCAGCGACGCAGTCGAGATACGGCGCCGGCCCGGCGGGGGTGACCGTGCCGAAGTGGTCGACGTACGCGTAGCCGAACCGTCGCGCGACAGACCCACCGGTGGCGTCGGCAACCTCTTCGACGACGCCTACGAGGAGCTGGGGATCCTCAAGGGTGGATGAGACGAGGATCGTGCCCTGGTTCAGAGCGCCGCCGAAGTTGCGGATCGCCTCTCCCATGACGGCGTCGTGGAGCGGGTGGCCTGGTGCGAGCAGGTCCGCACGACTCAGGTCACCCGGTTGGACGTTGGCCAGGTCGAAGGTGACTCGGTCGTACTTTGTAGCGATCGGTCCTTTTCCTGCGGAGCGAATGTGCTGCGGGACGTTCGCGATCTCATAACGTCCCTGCTCGCGCTTGACGATGCGACCGCCCAGCTTGGTGAACGCGGCCTTGAATGCGAGCTCGATGTAATGCGGCTGGAGCCGGCGGGCCCGCGCCTCGTCCATGGCTGCACGCAGTGCGTGGAGGTCGGCGTCGGCGAGGTGCTCGGAGGCGAGGGCTCGCTCGTCAAGGAGGTCCTTGAGGCCATCTCCAACGGAGGCATCGATGACCTCGTGCATCTTCGCCTTCACGTCATCGCGCTCGCCGTACTGGATCGCCTCCAACAACAGGTTGCGCAGCGGAACGTCGGTGAAGGCTTCGCCAAGGACGTCGAAGACCTTGCCGCCGTAGGTCTCGCGCATCTGGTCGAGCTTCTCCAGGAGGCGGGTGAACACCTCGCCCTCGCGAGTATTGGAGGCCACCAGGTTCCAGAGGCGGCAGACCTCCTCCTGACCGATGCGGTGGACGCGGCCGAAGCGCTGCTCGATGCGGTTGGGGTTCCACGGGAGGTCGTAGTTGACCATCAGGTGTGCGGCCTGGAGGTTGAGACCTTCACCTGCGGCGTCCGTGGCCAGCAGGATCTGGCAGTCGCGGTTCTTGGTGAACTCCTCGGTGATCTGGCGACGCTCGGCGCGACGCACGCCACCGTGAATGGCGCGGACGGCGTCGGGCCTGCCGATGAGTGAGCCGATCTTGCCCTGCAGATAGTCGAGGGTGTCGCGATGCTCGGTGAAGATGATGAACTTCCGCGGCCAGCCGTTCTTGTCGGTGACGAGGGCATTGTCCTGGAGAATGTTTGAAAGCTCGGTCCACTTGCGGTCGGCGCCAGCCTCCCGGACGAGCCTGGCGGTCTCGACCAGATCTGCGAGCTCCGTGAGTTCGGCGTTGAGCTCCTCGACCGTCTGGGCAGCCGTGGCCGCATCCATTACGTCTTCCTCGAGCTGCTCCAACTCTTCGGCGTTGAACTCGTCATCGTCGATGTTACTGGTGTCGAAGGTGGGCTCGGTCTCGCTGTAAGTCCCGCTCTGGATCTCAAGCTTTTTTCGTTCCAGGCGCTCCGAGCGTCGAACAAGGCTCTTGTAAATCGCCTCAGGACTAGAAGCGAGACGACGCTGGAGCACCGTCAGCGCGAAGCCGACCGTGTTCTTGCGCTTGCCGCCTAAGCGCTCTGCACGGTTCATCCCCTCGCGGACGTAGTGGGTGACGTCCTCGTAGAGGTCGTACTCAAGCGACGTCAGTTCGTACGGGATGGTCTGGGCGATGCGCTCGGGGAAGAGCTTCTTGCCGTCGAAAGTGAGGAGGTCCTCTTTCACCATGCGGCGCATGATGCCGCTGACGTCTGCGCTCTTCTTCTGCTTGCCCTCGAACCGATCCCGGTCGAGGAGCGTGAGGAACGCCTGGAAGTCGTCCTCCTTCCCCGAGTGCGGGGTTGCGGTCATCAGCAGCAGGTGCCGCGTGATCTCGCCGAGCATCTCGCCGAGCAGAAAGCGCTTGGTCTTGATGAGCTTGCCGCCGAAGTAGTGCGCCCCCATCCGGTGTGCCTCATCGACGACAATCAGGTCCCACTCCGTCTCCTTGAGCTGGGCCTGGAGTTCCTCGTTGCGGGAGAGCTGGTCCATCCGGGCGATCAAGAGCGGGTTGGTCTCGAAGACGTTGAAGTTGGCTTGGGCGTCGATGAGCTGATTGGTCAGCAGGTCGAACCGAAGCCCGAACTTAAAGAACAACTC
>JBASAN010000393.1:0-3621 GCA_049650625.1 Ornithinimicrobium sp. | reverse complement strand
GCCCGCTCACCGTCGTTGGTGGCATCGAGGCGGTCCATAACGAGGTCGTAGACGTCGGACTCCCCCAACACCGGGAGTCCGGCGAGCATGTCTCGCGCACTGACCCGCTCCCCCGTGGTGACGGTGGTCCCGCCCTCGAGGGCTTCGACCACGAGGGCCAGGTCAATGCCTGCTAGGCGATGGCGGACGGTGTCGGCGGTGGCCCGACGCAGCAGGTGGTCGAGGATGTCACGCTCCCGGCCTTCCTCCCCGGACTCGAACTCGACTTTGCCGCTCAGGACGTCCACGGCCGCTTCCAGGTCCACCACGCGGGCGACGGCGTCATCCTCGTGCTGCGTGGTCGCGCGGTGGAGCGCGGAGGCGGCGACGGTCTCGGCACCGGCGATCGAGAACCGAGCGGAGACCCCGGAGCGCTGGTCCACGGCTCCGGACTCCCGCAACGAACGTGTGAAGCGAGCCAGGATCTCGACGAGGTGGTCCGGCACCGTCGCCGCAAGATCAGCCTCCTGACCGATGACGGCGATCTCGTCCTCAAGTGCCACGGGATAGTGCGTGCGGATCTCAGCGCCGAAGCGGTCCTTCAGGGGCGTGATGATCCGCCCACGGTTGGTGTAGTCCTCGGGATTGGCGCTGGCAACGACGAGGACATCCAGGTCCAGACGCAAGATGTAGCCGCGGATCTGGATGTCGCGTTCCTCCATCACGTTCAGCATGGCCACCTGGATCCGCTCCGCGAGGTCCGGTAGCTCGTTAATCGCGACGATCCCACGGTGCGATCGTGGGATCAGGCCGAAGTGAATGGTCTCGGGGTCGCCCAGGGAACGCCCCTCTGCGACCTTCATCGGGTCGACGTCACCGATGAGGTCTGCGACCGAAGTATCAGGAGTCGCCAGCTTCTCGGCGTACCGCTCGCTGCGGTGCCGCCACGCGACCGGAAGATCGTCACCCAACTCTCCCGCCCGACGGATCGAGCTGGGGGTGATGGGGTTATAGGGATGCTCCCCCAGCTCGGACCCCTCGATCACGGGGGTCCACTCGTCGAGCAGGCCGACCAGTGTGCGCAGGAGGCGCGTCTTGCCCTGCCCGCGCTCACCGAGCAGGACGATGTCGTGACCGGCGATGATCGCGCGCTCTACCTGTGGGATCACGGTGTCTTCAAAGCCGTGCAGACCGGGCCAGGGGTCGGCGCCGCTCGCCAGAGCCGCGAGAAGGTTGTTGCGCAGCTCGTGTTTCAGCGGCGTGTGTTGATGGCCGCTGGCGCGCAGGGCTCCAAGCGTGCTGACCTCGGGGCGGGCAGTGGTCGCAGAGGGCGTGGTCACGTTCTTAACGGTACGTCGCGCAGTTCGCTGCCACACCGCGGGTGCCGGGATAGCGGTCGTGGATCCGCTGGTGTCGGGTCGACGGGGGCCGTATCGGGTACTGACGTCCTTCACCCTGCTGCGCGATGCTGTGCACAGCAGGGTGAAGGACGTCACGGAACTAACTCATCGTCAGCTGCAGCCGCTCGTGCTTCCGCAGCCTTCACACACGTAGCAGGACCCGGCAGGGCGCATCTTCGTGCCGCACGTCATGCACATCGGCGCATCCGCCGCCTTGCCCTGCAACTGCTCGAGCAGCTCGGTCGAGGAGTGCACCGACGGCTCGGCCGCACGAGCGTCGGCGGCTCCCGCTCCCGACTGGATCTCGGAGGCTTCCGGTGACTGTCGTTTGCTGGCCGGAGCAGCGGACTGGCTGTAGGACTCGAGTGCATCTTCGAGATCCTCGTCCTCGGAATCGCCGGCCGCGTAGGAACCCGTCTCCAACTGTCGGGCCCGCTCTTCGGCCGAGTGGATTCCCATGAAGGACCGCGTCTCGAAGTCCATGTAGTCCAAAGCCAACCGCCGGAACACATAGTCCATCAAGGACTGCGACATTCTCACGTCGGGGTCATCGGTCATACCCGCTGGCTCGAAGCGCAGGTTGGTGAATTTCTCGACGAAGGTCTCCAAAGGCACCCCGTACTGCAAGCCGACGGACACCGCGATGGAGAACGCGTCCATCACTCCGGCCAGGGTCGACCCCTGCTTGCCGAACTTCAGGAACAGTTCACCGAGCTGCCCGTCGTCGTAGGTTCCAGCGGTGAGGTACCCCTCAGCGCCTCCGACCGCGAACGACGTGGTCTGGCTGGCACGACGCTTGGGCAGACGCTTGCGCACCGGCCGATACTCGATGACCTTCTCCACCTTGGGCTCGGCGGAGTCGACTGTTTCGTCCTTCTTGGCTTCGTCTTTCTTGCCGTCAGAGAGCGGCTGCCCGACCTTGCACATGTCGCGGTAGACCGCGAGCGCCTTCAGTCCCAGCTTCCATCCCTGCTCGTAGACGTCACCGATCTCCTCGACCGTGGCGCTTTCGGGAAGGTTCACCGTCTTGGAGATCGCACCCGAGAGGAACGGCTGAGCTGCTGCCATCATCCGCACGTGGCCCATGGGCTTGATCGCCCGCGCACCCATGGCACAGTCGAAGACCTCGTAGTGCTCCGGCTTCAGACCCGGAGCATCGATCACGTGGCCCTTCTCGGCGATGTGCTCGACGATCGCTTCGATGGTCTCGTCCGCATACCCCAGCATGTTCAAGGCGCGGGGAATGGTCTGGTTGACGATCTGCATCGAGCCACCGCCGACCAGTTTCTTGAACTTGACCAAGGAGAAGTCAGGCTCGATCCCCGTGGTGTCACAGTCCATCATGAAGCCGATGGTGCCGGTCGGTGCCAGTACGGATGCCTGAGCGTTGCGGTAGCCGTTCTTCTCGCCGACCTTGACCACCGAGTCCCAGGCCTTGGTCGCCGCCTTGTGGATCTGGGTGTCCATGTCGTGCAGCGGACGGATCTCGTCGTTGGCCGCCTGGTGCTTGCGCATCACGCGTTTGTGCGGGTCCGCATTGCGTGCGTACCCGGCGTAGGGGCCGACGACGCCAGCCAGCTCAGCCGAGCGCTTGTAGGCCGCACCGGTCAGCAGCGACGTCAGCGTGGCGGCCAGCGTGCGACCACCCTCGGAGTCGTAGCCGCGGCCGGTGGCCATCAACAGCGCGCCGAGGTTGGCGTAGCCGATGCCGAGCTGGCGGTAGTCACGCGTGGTGTCGCCGATCGCCTCGGTCGGGAAGTCGGCGAAGCAGATCGAGATGTCCATCGCGGTGATAACGAGCTCGAGCACCTTCTGGTAGGTCTCGACATCGAAGGTGTTGTCGTCGCGCAGGAACTTGAGCAGGTTGAGGCTGGCCAGGTTGCAGCTGGAGTTGTCCAGCGACATGTACTCCGAGCACGGATTGGAAGCGGTGATGCGCCCAGTCTCCGGAGTGGTGTGCCAGTCGTTGATGGTGTCGTCGTACTGGATGCCGGGGTCGGCGCACTCCCATGCGGCCTGGGCCATCTTGTTGAAGAGCTCGCGAGCGTCGACGGTATCGATGACCGACCCGTCCTTGCGCGAGCGCAGACCGAACTCGGCACCCTCGTCTACAGCGCGCATGAACTCGTCGCTCACGCGGACGGAGTTGTTGGCGTTCTGGTACTGAACGGACACGATGTCCGAGCCACCGAGGTCCATATCGAACCCGGCGTCGCGCAGGGCCCTGATCTTGTCCTCTTCG
>JBASAN010000392.1:0-2501 GCA_049650625.1 Ornithinimicrobium sp. | reverse complement strand
CCGGCGCACCACAGCAGATCGCCTCGGTGGCGGCCCTCGTTGACGACAACGAACTTGATCGCTGCCGGTTGTGGATCGGAGCGGTTGAGCAGTCCATCGAGCATGACCGCGAACTCGTCGTAGCTCTCGCCATCTTCACGTGCGACCCAGGTGTCTGAGGAGGTATTGCCCGCAGTGACGAACCAGAAACTTGGATCGGTCACGCAGTTTCGGCTTCGCTTTGAACGCACGTGACGTTCATGCAGCCCGCCAGCGCTGGCTTGTCGTACTTGGTTACGTAGGCCGCCTTCATGCGGTCCGCTTTTCGGAGAACCTGGTCTTTTGAAGCGTTACGATTGTTGCGGATCCGACGTTCCCACTCTTTGTTTTACTCATTGACATACTTGTCATTGGATGGTCGATACCACCATTACAGACTCGACGCCTCGTGGATGTTGATGCCCCTCTTCTTAAAGATGCTTGCTTCGAACTTTTGGGAATCACGTGATGGGCATCGGATTCGACCCGGGTATAGCCCGTTCTCATCGCAAGGTTGTGCCGACGTTGCGAGCGGTGAAAGATCCCCATGCGGCCATAGTGACACCCCGATCTACTGAGACTGCTCGCGCCGGGTGTGCGCCGGGCGCCGTTCCACCTGTGATGACTTCGCGCCAGTTGCGTGCCGCGAGCAACTGCTCCGGCGATCGTCAGGCAGGAACCAGTTGCAATGAGCCCAACGCCGACGAGACCGAAGAAGCCTGCCTCATTGGTGTTGGCCAGGCCAGAGGCTCCGAGAACGATCAGAAAGACCCCGATTGCGCCGTAGAGGGCGCCAGCGGAGGGCTCGCAGGCGTGTTCGGTGTGGGTCATAGGGCAAGTATCGGCGCGGTGACGTCTCGTGACCCCATTTGTTTGTCGGCGACAGCGTGACCGCTGGATCATGGGCCCGCGGAGCGTCGCTGCTCTGGGATGGTCGCGCGGTACGCGCTCCGGTGCGGGATGGGCTCGCGGACCAGGCTGTCGCGGAGACGTACCGTCATCCCGGAGCCGGTGCCGCTACGACTGTTCCGGTGGCCCGACGAGAGGGATCCTCTGCACGATTCGCCCATCGCGGTCCAGCCCGACCAGAGCACTCACATTCTCGACGGGAGGGCGGACGAGGACGAAGGTACGTAGCGATTCTCCGTCGATGGTGGTGACCTCCCGAATCGCGGTAGTCATTACCTCGGATTGGTCGCGCTCGTCGTGACTCTCTGCCCGCACAATGTGGATCCGGGACATGACGAGGCCGTACAGATAGAAACTTCCTTCTCCTGGCTTCAACCCGCCTCCGAACCCGATCTCAGTTACCTCCGGGATGTCGAAGCCAGACCCGCTTTCGCGCTCGGCGCCGTTCACGACGAGAGCCAAGTGGTGTCGGTACCCCCGATCGCCTTCTGGGCGGTATTGGAGCGTCCAGACATCCCCGTTGGGAGCCACGCCTTCGGCTGCGACGACTGCCCGGTCCTCGTTCATGGCTTCAGGCTCTCACTGCCAGGGCCTGACCGCCCCACACGAAGTGCACGTGTGCGGCAAGGCGATCCCGCACCGGCGACGCTCCGCGAGCCCATCGTCGACCGGTCCAGGTTCGGTCATTGGCACGTGGCGGGCGTCCGTTTCGACATCGCTGCGGTTACCGCTTTGCGGCCTTGGTGTACTGCCCAGCGCTGGTGGTGGCGGCTGCACTGCTCAGGACCACCTGCATGAGCACGTGCGCGAGGAAGTAAGTACGTAGGCGGATGCTGTAGCACTTCGACCGCGGGAGAATGCGGTTTGTGACCCCACGACGTGTCCTTATGGTGATTCATCTTGTCTTGCTGCTCGCCGGCCTCGGATACCTCGCGCTCTCGATCACCGTGGGAAGCACCCCGGATGCCAACATTGGCGCCAGTCTGGCCGCGCTATGGCTGATCGCCCTCGGTTCGCCTTGGGGCTGGCCACTGCTCGCTACCGATATGGCGGATGGCTGGTTCTTCTTCCTGGCGGCAGCCAGCGCCCTGCTCAACTTCGGTGTACACGCTGGTGTCAGCAGGCGTCGTGACCGCCGCTGACCAAGCATGCGTTCAACTTCACTCGCGAACTCCCTCGTACGGCGCGGGATGAACTCGCTCCGCGAGCCCATTCTGACTGCGCGTTCCGCGTGACGATCCCGTACTGGCGACGCTCCGCGAGCCCATGGGCTCGCGGGACGCGCGCCGGTGCGGGATGGGCTCGCGGAGCGTCGCCGGTGCGGGATCCCTGGATACCGGAGCGCGTCCCGCGCGACCATCGTCAGCGTGACCGTGCAGGGATGCTCTGTTGAGGGCAAGTCCCTCGGAGGTGCTCATCTAGCGGCGCGGCGTGCCGATGAACAGGGGGTTCACGTCGACTGACTTCGCGTGGCCGGGCGGTGGCCTCGGACCCCCGGGGAGAAGCTGAGCTGAGGAGCACCAGGTGGCCGGAGTGATCAACGAGGTGCCGCTCAGGGACGACCGGCGATGGGT
>JBASAN010000391.1:0-3436 GCA_049650625.1 Ornithinimicrobium sp. | reverse complement strand
TACGGGCACATCTGGTGCGCCTTGTCGGTGAGGTCCTGGGCCGTGGCGTCGTCGACACCGGGGACCGTGGCGACCAGGTCGACCGCGAGACCGAAGCCACTGTCGGTCTCGCCGAACTTCACGTCCGCGTGCACGGTCGACTCGCTGGCGTCCACGCCCTGGCTCTCGGCCACCTTGGCCAAGGCGCCACCGAAGCAGGCTGCATACCCGGCGGCGAAGAGGGTCTCGGGGTTCGCCTTGCCGCTGCCGGGCTTGCCCAGCTCGACGTCGACCGACCCATCCTCGCTCACGCTTCGTCCGCCACGTCCACCCTTGGCGGTGGCAGCGGCCTTGTAAGCAACCTTGTTCAGCGTTTCCATGCTCGTCCTCTCGACGGTGAATGAGATGCAGCCGACGTAGCGGCTCCGATATCTCAACCCACGCGCAGCGAACGGCATTCCACCGACACCACAGGCCCGGAGTCAGAGGGCCAGCCGCTCCTTCACCACGCCCGCCAGGTGGTCGGCGCAGCGTTGCGCCTCCTCCGCGGTCTGGGCCTCGACCATCACGCGCACCAACGGCTCCGTGCCCGACTTGCGCAGCAGCACCCGACCGCCCGAGCCCAGCTGCTCCTCGATCTCGTGGACCGCCTCGCGCAGCACCGTGTCCTCACCGACCCGTTGCTTGTCCACGTCCTTGACGTTGATGAGCACTTGGGGCAGGCGCCGCATCACCCCGGCGAGCTGCGACAGCGGCTTGCCTGAGTTGACCACTCCGGCGGCCAGGGACAGGGCGGTGAGCACGCCGTCTCCGGTGGTCCCGTGGTCCAGCATGATCACGTGCCCGGACTGCTCCCCGCCCAGGTTGAGCCCGCGGCGGCGCATCTCCTCCAGCACGTACCGGTCACCCACCGCCGTCTGGACCACGCGGATGTCGTGCTGCTCCATCGCACGCAACAACCCCAGGTTGCTCATCACGGTCGCCACCAGGGTGTCGTCCTTCAGCGTTCCGCGCTCGTGCTGGTCGACGGCCAACACGGCCATGATCTGGTCCCCGTCGACGATCTCACCGTCAGCGTCCACCGCGAGGCATCGGTCTGCGTCGCCGTCCAGAGCCACCCCCAGGTCCGCACCGCGCTCGATCACCGCGCGTTGGAGCTGGTCCAGGTGGGTGGACCCGTAGCCGTCGTTGATGTTCAACCCGTTGGGGTCCCCGCCGATGACGTCCACCCGAGCCCCAGCGCGCCGGAAGGCTTCCGGGCCCACGTGTCCGGCGGCGCCGTGCGCTGCATCGATGACGATGTGGAGGCCGTCCAGCCGGACGGGCACCGAGGACAGCAGATGCTCCATGTAGAACTCAGCCCCCTGCGGGAACGGTTGGATCCGCCCGACGGCCGCGCCGGTCGGCCGCTCCCACTCTGCGCCCATCCGCTCCGTGATGCGGTCCTCGATCTCGTCGGCCAGCTTGTTGCCCCCCGTGGCGAAGTACTTGATGCCGTTGTCGGGCATGGCGTTGTGCGAGGCCGAGAGCATGGCCCCCATCTCCGCCGAGAGCCGCATCGTCAGGTGTGCGATGGCCGGCGTGGGCAGGATGCCGGCGTCCAGCACGTCGACCCCCGCCGAGGCAAGACCCGCCATCACTGCCGCCCCCAGGAACTCACCGGAAGCGCGGGAGTCCCTGCCCACGACCGCAGTCGCGCGGCGCCCACCGTAGGCTCCCCGGCCACTGAGCTCGTGCGCCACCGCCACGGAAAGGTTCAGCGCCAGCTCGGCGGTGACATCCTTGTTGGCCAGGCCGCGCACCCCATCGGTGCCAAACAAACGTCCCATCGGTGGGTCCTCTCGTCGCCGGGTCGCGAGCATCGTCGGTTCGCGAACATCGTGACCTCCGCGCCGGGTCACGACGAAGGGGCCGATGCGAGTATGCCGCACCCTCGCTCGCACCCCCAGCCGACGGGACACGGCCTCGACACGAATCCGCTGACCTGCACGGCCGACCCAGCACTGTTGCAGTCGAATCGCTCGACCATGGCTCGCCTCGATCTCGAACGAGGCTTCGGACGGCTCGAGGCTGGGCTGGCTATGAGCCAGCGGTCGAGGCGGGCCATGCGGAACGGCAAGACCCCGACCCCCAGGCGGCGGGGATCGGGGTCTGACGCGACCGGGGAGCGGTCAGCGCTTGCTGTACTGAGGAGCCTTGCGGGCCTTCTTCAGACCAGCCTTCTTACGCTCGGGGACACGCGCGTCCCGAGTCAGCAGGCCAGCCTTCTTCAGAGCGGGACGGTTCAGCTCCTCGTCGATGCCGTTCAGCGAACGGGCCACGCCGAGGCGGACGGCGCCGGCCTGGCCGGAGGGTCCCCCACCGTGCACGCGGACCAGCACGTCGTAGGCGCCGACGAGGTCCAGCACGGTCAGCGGCTCGTGGACGATCTGCTGGTGCACCTTGTTCGGGAAGTACTCCGCGAGCGAGCGGCCGTTGATCTTCCACTCGCCGGTGCCGGGGACGATCCGCACGCGGGCGATGGCCTGCTTGCGACGGCCGGTGGCTGCGCCGGGTGCGGTGACCGAGCGACGCTCCGCGGTTTGCGCGGTGCTGCTCGACTCGCTCGTGTACTCGGTCAGTTCGACGTCATCTGCGTCGATATCAGTGTCGTTGACGGTCATCAAAGTTCCTTACTGCGCGACCTGGGAGATCTCGTACGGGACGGGCTGCTGGGCGGCGTGCGGGTGGGCTTCACCGGCATACACCTTGAGCTTGCTGAGCTGCTGACGGCCCAGGGAGTTCTTCGGGACCATGCCGCGGATAGCCTTCTCGACGGCGCGCGTCGGATGCTTGGCCAGCATCTCCTCGTAGCCCATCTCACGCAGACCACCGGGGTAGCCGGAGTGGGTGTAGGACTTCTTGTTGGCCAACTTCGAGCCGGTCAGCGCGACCTTCTCGGCGTTGATGATGATCACGAAGTCGCCCATGTCCATATGGGGGGCGTACGTCGTCTTGTGCTTGCCGCGGAGCAGGATCGCGGTCTGGGACGCGAGGCGTCCCAGGACGACGTCCGAGGCGTCGATGATGTGCCAGGCGCGAGTGATCTCGCCGGCCTTGGGTGAGTAGGTGCGCACAGTGCAAACCTTTGTGAGTCGAACGGGGGGCAACAGCTCCCCATACTACGGACGCTTCGACCCGTACCCAACTTGGACATCCTTGCAGGTCAGAAGGCCTAGAACGCCCCATTCCCCCGCTCACCCGCTCGTTCTATGCACAACTATTGTGCATAGAACCCTCTGCTCGGTACCGTGTGGCGCATGAGCCGACCCGGTGGGACGTCCCCACGCAGTCGTTCCAGTGGTAGTGCTCTGCGCGTGCTGGCGCATCCGCTGCGCTCGCGACTGCTCGCTCATCTGCGCGTCCACGGACCGGCCAGCGCCAGCGACCTGGCCCGTGCTCTGGCCACCAACAGCGG
>JBASAN010000390.1:0-5515 GCA_049650625.1 Ornithinimicrobium sp. | reverse complement strand
CCATCGGAAGCAATCACCCACACGTGGTGGTCGAAGGGAGAGGTATGCGGGGCGGCGTCCGGGTCGAACATGCCGCGCTGGCGGCGCTGAGCCATCGCCATACCCACCGCGGAAGCCAGACCGGATCCGAGCGGACCCGTCGTGATCTCGACGCCGGTGGTGTGGTGGACCTCGGGGTGGCCGGGGGTCTTGGAGCCCCACGTGCGCAGCGCCTTGAGGTCGTCCATCTCCAGGCCGTAACCGGTCTGGTACAGCTGGATGTACTGCGTCAGGCTCGAGTGACCGCACGAGAGCACGAAGCGGTCCCGTCCCAGCCAGCTGGGCTCGGACGGGTCGTGGCGCATGACGTTCTGGTAGAGCAGGTAGGCGAGCGGGGCCAGGCTCATCGCGGTGCCGGGGTGGCCGCTGCCGCACTCCTCAACTGCGTCGGCCGCCAACACCCGGATGGTGTCGACCGCCCGGACGTCTTCGTCGGTCCAGCCCGTCTGCTCGGCCTGGGGGTAGGCCAGATCGCTGCTGCGTCCGGACGTGAAGGAGGTGTTCTGCTGAGTCACGAAGGCTCCTCGCCTGAAAGAGAGTGTTTCGGAATGTCACGAACGTATCGACCCTAACGCTCTAGGGGCTACCGGTGCAGCCTGGCCAGCCGAGTAACATTGAAGACACACCCCTGGTTACTGCTCCACCGATCCACGCGAAAGGCCTTTGTGACGACCCTGGACGCCCGAACGCCCCGCGCGGATGCCGACCGTTCCTGGCGGATGGTGGTCTCGGACTACGTGGCGTTGACCAAGCCTCGGATCATCGAGCTGCTCCTGGTCACGACGTTCCCGGTGATGTTCCTGGCCGAGCGGGGGATCCCGTCCCTATGGCTGATCGTGGCCACCATGGTGGGAGGGGTGCTCGCAGCCGCGTCGGCCAACGCGCTGAACTGCTATCTCGACCGCGACATCGACGCCCAGATGAACCGCACCTCGCACCGCCCGCTGGTCACCGGGGTGATCGCACCCCGCAGCGCGGTGATCTTCGGCGTCGTGCTCGGCGTAGCCGCCGTCCTCTGGCTCGCCCTCTTCGTCAACGGGATCAGCGCGGCCCTCGCCTTCGGAGCGATCGCGCTCTACGTCGTCTTCTACACGATCCTGCTCAAGCGTCGCACCTCGCAGAACATCGTCTGGGGCGGCGTCGCCGGTTGTATGCCGGTGCTGATCGGGTGGTCCGCGGTCACCGGCTCGCTGGCCTGGCCCGCGCTCATCCTGTTCCTGGTCGTCTTCTTCTGGACCCCGCCGCACTATTGGCCGCTGTCCATGCGCTTCAAGGAGGACTACGCCAACGCCGGGGTCCCGATGCTGCCGGTCGTGGCTCAGGACACGGCCGTGGGGCGACAGATCGTGATCTACGCCTGGGTCACCGTGGCCACGTCGTTGGTCCTGATCCCGGTGGCTCCGATGGGCTGGCTGTATGCCGTGACGGCCCTGATCGCGGGCGGCACGTTCATCATCGAGGCGCATCGGCTGCTGGGACGAGCCAAGAAGGGCATCTCCGGTTCGGCGCTGGGCGCCATGCGGCTCTTTCACTACTCGATCAGCTATCTCACGCTGGTCTTCCTCGCGGTCGCGGTAGACCCGCTGCTGTACTTCTCGCTGACCTAGGTCTTCCTCTCGACCTGAGCGGGCACGCAATCCAAAGGTGAGCCCGGGGCCGAATGTCCTGCGTTCGCCCAGCGGCCGTCCAGACGGGGTGGTCTGCGCTCTTGCCACGGAGGCACCATGTCCACCGAACCCGACGCCCGGAACCCGCACAACCCCCAGGACACCGACATTCCTCGCCGGCCCTGGTTCAAAAAGACGCGGTGTAGGTCACGTCGAGGTCACACGCGTTGACCGCTGAGTTGCTCCTCGTCGCGGGGTGCCGACTCCACGTCGATCGCTCGATCAAGACCGTTGGCAGTTGGCTTCGCGAACACGGACCACACGCCCCAGGTCAAGGTCGCCGTCAGCAAGCAGGCGCCCAGCATGTGCAGTGACACCAGCGGGACGGGGACTCCCGTGGCGTACTGCACGTAGCCCACCACGCCCTGGGCGAGCGAGATCAGCAGCACCAGCCGCCACGGGCGTCGGGCCGGGATGGCTTGAGGCACGAGGGACGTCGAGACCACCATCGCCACCACGAGGCCGACGAAGAGCATGACCGAGTCGGCGTGCAGCCACGAGACGGTCTGCGGGTCGAAGCCGAACCGCGCGGGCTCGTCGGCATCTCCGGAGTGCGGCCCGGAGCCGGTCACCACGGTGCCGAGGACGATCACGACCGCACCGACGGCGCAGGTCGCTGCCGCCAGTGCTCGGATGATCCCGGGCACGGGTCCCGAACCCGCTGGCATCGACAGGCGATGCGTGACCAGCAGCAGCGCGCTCGCCACGATCAGCAGCATCGAGATCAGGAAGTGCGCCATCACGATGGTGGGGTCCAAGCCCAGGATCACCGTGACGCCGCCCAGAGCGCCCTGGGCCAGCGTGCCGAAGAGCACCAGGCCCGCCAACAGCAGCATCCGACGCCGCATCGAGCCGTCGGCCCAGCGCCACGCCGAGAAGACCACGGCTAGAGCGACGGCCCCGACCACGATGCCGATCAGTCGGTTGCCGAACTCGATGTAGGGATGGATGCCGTCCTCGGGGCGGAAGGCGGGAGTGAAGGACCCGGGGTCGCACTGCGGCCAGGTGGGGCAGCCCAGGCCACTGCCGGTCAGCCGCACCAGACCGCCGGTGACCACGATCAGGATCTGCACTCCCAGGTTGATGGGAAGCAGCCACCGCAGTGCGGTCGTGCCGAGCGCGGAGGGGGAGCGAGTCACCTCTCCATGGTACGAGGCACTGCGACACGTTGTCGTTGCACCCTCACCCTCGCCGGGGGCTCGGTGCTCCCGGCGTCGTCAGTCCGACCAGCGCAGCCGCGACGCGGCCACGAGACCGATCCCGGCGGTCCACGCCGCCAACACCAGCGCTGGCACCAGGGGCGTGGTGTCCACCCCCAACAGTGCCAACCGCAGGCCCTCGCCCAGCGCGCCGGGCGGGGTGAAGCGCAGCACCGTTGCGAGAGCATCGGGCAGCACGTCGAGGGGGAACAGCAACCCGCAGCCCAGGAAGACGATCCAGGCCAGGTTGGCGAACGCCAGGACCGCTTCGGCACGCAGTGTGCCACCCAGCAGTGCGGCCAGGGCCACGAAGGCGGCGCACCCGAGCAGGATCAGCAGTAGGGCCATCGGTATGCCGGCCGCCGCCGGACGCCATCCGAGCGCCAGCCCCAGCACGCCCAGGACCAGCACCTGCACGCTCACGACGGTCAGTACCGCGCAGGCTTTGGCCAGGAGCAGTCCGCCGCGTCCCAAGGGGGTGGTGCCGAGCAATCGCAGTACCCCGTATCGCCGCTCGTAGGCCAACACGATGGCCTGACCCGTGAACGCCGTGGAGACCACGGCCAGGGCCAGCACACCGGGCACAGCCAACGAGGCCGCTCCGGCGAGGGTGTCCGGCGCGTCGGCGGCCAACGAGCCCGAGTAGTCGGGCCGCACCGTCACCAGCCCGACGAGCGCGATGACCGGCAGGATGATCGACACCAACAGCTGCTCCCCGTTGCTGAGGAGACTGCGCACCTCGAAGGCGGCTTGGGCCGCGACCCGTCGGCGAGGCGCGGCTGCCTTGCTCACCGGAGTGGACGAGTTCCCTGGGTGGCCGGAGTGTTGCCGCTGGGAGCGGGTCATCGGGCGTCCTCGTCGGTCAGCGCGAAGTAGCGGTCCTCGAGTGAGACGCCGTCCCGGATGTCCTCGACCGAGCCGTCCGCCACCACACGTCCGTGGGCCACGATCACGACCCGGTCCGCGAGTCGCTCGGCTTCTTCGAAGGCGTGGGTGCTCAGCACCACGGCCGCTCCGGCGTCAGCCGCCTCGCGAACGACTCGGTGGGTGACCCGCCGCGCGTGGGGGTCCAGGCCAGCCGTGGGCTCGTCCAGGAACAGCACCTCGGGCCTGCCCACGAGGGCTGCAGCAAGGGCCAGGCGGCGTCGCTGTCCACCGGAGAGTCGGCGCACCGAGGTCGTGCCGAACTCGTCGATCCCGAGCAGATGGCACAGGTCGCCCACCTCCCACGGGTCCGCATACATGCGGGATAGGTGGGTGATGAGGGCCAGCGGCCGAGCCGCCTGCGGAAGGCCGCCGTCCTGCAGCATCACGCCCACCCGTGCGCGGTGCTCGGCCTCGGCGTGCCAGGGGTCGGTCTGCAGCACCCGCACCGACCCGGAGTCGGGTTGTTGCAAACCGGTGGCGATCTCCATAGAGGTGGACTTGCCGGCGCCGTTGGGGCCCAGCACACAGGTCACCTCCCCGGCCGCCGCACCCCAGGAGACGCCGTCGAGGGCCGGGATCGACCCGAAGGAGCGGGAGACGCCGTCGAACTCCACGGCGAGGTGGGAGGGGTCAACGGGTGACGGGGTCGACGATGGGGGAGTCGACGTGGGCACTCGGACACGATATGTCCGCGGACCCGGGGAACAATGTTTAGGCATACCTACGTTGGCACGAGAGTGGATATAGGTAACACTGATGTGGTGTTTTTGGCAGAGGGCGCCCAACCGGGCTCCGCGACCACCGAATCCCGCACCCGGGACCAGGTGCGCCGAGCCGTGGGCACCCGAGGACCGGTCACCGCGCGTGCGCTGGCCGAGGTGCTGGAACTCACGCCAGCTGCCGTCCGCCGCCATCTTGACGCTTTGGCCGAGGAAGACGCCATCGTGGAGTACGAGGTCGCCGGGTCCAAGCGTCGCGGTCGGGGTCGCCCCGCACGGTCCTACGTCCTGACTGACCGTGGGCAGGCCCAGCTCAGCAACTCCTACGAGGACATCGCCACCGCAGCCTTGTCCTTCCTGTCCGAGCGGGCTGGCGCAGAGGCCGTCGCCGATTTCTCCAAGGACCAGATGACGTCGCTGGCCACCCGCGTGAAGCCTGCGGTGGATGCCGCCGGCGACGACGTGACGGCGCGCACCGAAGCGTTGTCCCAGGCCCTGTCCGAGGAAGGGTTCGCGGCCAGTGTGCGACCCGTGGGCCAGGGCACCGGCTTCGCCGGGCTCCAGTTGTGCCAGGGACACTGCCCCGTGCAGCACATCGCGACCTCATTCCCGCAGCTGTGTGACGCCGAGACCGACGTCATCTCCGACCTGCTCGGGGTGCACGTGCAACGGTTGGCTACCTTGGCCGGTGGGGCCCACGTCTGCACGACTTTCGTGCCCACGCCCGCGGCGCCCACCTCCTCCACTTCCACCTCTTCAACCGACATGACCACCGACGAAAGGCCTGTGCGATGAGTACCAACATCGAAGAGCGCAACCCGGGACTCAAAGACCTGGGCACCTACGAGTACGGCTGGTCCGACAGCGACGCTGCGGGCGCCACCGCCAAGCGCGGACTGAGCCCGGAGGTTGTCGCCGACATCTCCCAGCGCAAGTCCGAGCCCCAGTGGATGCTGGACCTGCG
>JBASAN010000389.1:0-7234 GCA_049650625.1 Ornithinimicrobium sp. | reverse complement strand
CCGACGGCGGCCTAGCAGTGGCCCTGTCCGACGCGGTACTCCGCTGCGGCGTCGGCGTCGCCGCGGACGTGCACGCGGTGACCAGCCGGGACGGGATCGATGTGTTCACGGCACTGTTCAGTGAGTCCGGGGCTCGGGCACTCATCAGCGTCAGCGACGAGGCCGCGCCGGCTCTGGAGGCCCTCTGCGCCGAGCACGAGCAGCCCGCCCTGCGCATCGGACGCACAGGTGGTGACAACCTTGCCCTGGACGGGCTCTTCTCCATCCCCGTCGACGACTTGCGAGAGGCGCACCTCGGCGTGATCAACCGGGCATTGGGGCGGCTGAGGCGAAGCGCGCGAGGGTCACTCCTCGGTCGTCCACTCCGGGCCGAAACACCGTGACGTCGAATACAGCCGCCACCACCACCATGGCGGCCGGATAGTGCGCCTCACCCTCCGATGAGGCGGAAACCGACGATCGGCCTCGTCCCGAGCGACGAACTCGCTGTCCAACCACAACGTCCACTCACCGCTGAGCTGGCCAGGCGCCAGGGACAGGTCCGTTGTCTTCGTGCGGATGAGTCCCAGCGTGAAGCCCGTCCCGTCCAATGCCTCCAGAAGCACCTGCAGGCGTAACTCACCCGCAGTGGACTCCAGACGCCACTGACGGCCTTTGCTCCACCCGCGCACGTCGGCGTACGAGCGCTGGGACATCCCCTTCTCCCGGCGGTGCTCGCGGAAGGCAAGACCCAGGAGGTGAGGCAGGTCGGCGTACTTCCGCCCCAAGAGCAGCTCTCGAGCGTAGGTCGGACGTAGCGGGCCGAGACCTCGCACCCACTCCCGCTCCGGCATACGCCCAGGATGCTGTCGCGCTGAAGCGGGTGGGGCGGATTATCTGTCGGTTGGGGACGACACCGAGCGCGCGGCCCGATGTGGACAGGGCGACTCATCTCGGGCCTGCAGAGCAGAGGATGTGTCGGGCGCTATACATCTGCCCCCATATGCGGGGCAGATGTATAGCGCCCGGCACAGCACACCGCTTTGCCCTCGGCATCGAGCCCGCGGGGCTAGGAGACGGTCGACTCGAGGAGGTCGTGGCACTGGATGGTCTCATCGCGGCCGGGGCCGACCCCGATCGCGGAGATACGAGCGCCGACCAGCTCCTCGAGCCGGATGATGTAGTCCTGTGCGGCCTGCGGCAGGTCTTCGAACTCACGGCAGCCCGAGATGTCCTCGGTCCACCCTGGCATCTCTTCGTAGATCGGAACGGCATGGTGGAAGTCGGACTGGTTGACCGGCATCTCGTCATGCCGGGTGCCCAGCACGTCGTAGGCCACGCAGATCGGAATGGTGTCGAGCCCGGTCAGCACGTCCAGCTTGGTGACCACGAAATCCGTCACCCCGTTGATCCGCTGCGCATAGCGGCCCACCACCGCGTCGACCCATCCGCACCGGCGCGGGCGTCCGGTCGTGGTGCCGAACTCGGCCCCGGTGGTGCGGAGGAACTCGCCGTGCTCGTCGTGGAGCTCGGTAGGGAAGGGTCCTTCACCGACGCGGGTCGAGTAGGCCTTCAGGATCGCGATGACCCGGTCGATGCGGGTGGGAGCCACTCCCGATCCCGTGCACGCCCCGGCCGCGGTGGCGTTGGACGACGTCACGAAGGGGTACGTCCCGTGGTCCACATCCAGCAGGGTCGCCTGACCCGCTTCGAAGAGCACGGTCTTGCCCTCGTCGAGGGCATCGTTCAGCACCAGCGCGGTATCGAAGACCATGGGCCGCAAGCGGTCCGCGTAGCGCAACAGCTCGTCGAGGACTTCGTCGACCTCGACGGCGCGCCGGTTGTAGACCTTCAGCAACACCTGGTTCTTGATCTCCAGTGCTGCCTCCACCTTCTGACGCAGGATCGACTCGTCGTAGAGGTCCTGCACCCGGATACCGACGCGACTCATCTTGTCGGCATAGGTCGGGCCGATGCCCCGTCCTGTCGTGCCCAGCCTGCGCGACCCCAGGAAGCGCTCGGCCACCTTGTCCAACATGCGGTTGTACGGCGGGATGATGTGTGCGTTCGCGCTGATCATCAACGCCGACGTGTCGACTCCACGTGCCTCCAACCCGTCGAGCTCCTCGATGAGCACCGAAAGGTCGATCACGACGCCATTGCCGATCACCGGGACCACGGTCGGTGTGAGGATGCCGCTGGGCAGCAGGTGTAAGGCGTACTTCTCCTCACCGATGACCACGGTGTGTCCCGCGTTGTTGCCGCCGTTGAACTTCACCACGTAATTCACCCGGCTACCGAGCAGATCAGTGGCCTTACCTTTGCCTTCATCGCCCCACTGGGCACCGACGAGCACAATTCCTGGCATGAGCTGATCCTCTACAGGTCGAGCGCGCGCGCTGCGTCAGCGGAGGAGTCCCGCAGGAAGTCGGCACAGCGGCGGTGCTCGTCGTCTTCGCCGATCCGGTCGGCCGCTTTGGCCAAGGCAGCCAGAGCACGGAGGAAACCCTGGTTCGGCTCGTGTGCCCATGGCACGGGGCCCTGCCCGCGCCATCCCGACTTGCGCAGGGCATCCAGGCCCCGGTGGTACCCGGTCCGCGCGAAGGCGTAGGCCTCCACGTCCAGGTCATCGGCCAAGGCACCTTCGGCCAGCACGGCCCAGGCCAAGGACGAGGTCGGATGACCGACGGCCACCTGACGAGGGTCGACGCCATCCTCCAGCGCAGCGGCAGAGGGGTCCGGCGGCAGATAGGTGCTGGGTATGCCGAGCAGGTTCTCGCTCACTGGTGGGTGCCGGCCGAGCGCAGATTCTCACAAGCCGTGGCGACCCGAGCCGCCATGTTGCCCTCAGCCTCGCGACCCCAGTTGCGGGGGTCGTAGAACTTCTTGTTGCCGACCTCGCCGTCGATCTTGAGCACCGAGTCGTAGTTGCCCAGCATGAATCCAGCCACCGGGCGGGTGAACGCGTACTGGGTGTCGGTGTCGACGTTCATCTTGATGACGCCGTAGTCCACGGCATCCGAGATCTCCTGCTCGGTCGAGCCCGAGCCGCCGTGGAAGACCAGGTCGAAGGGGCGTGAGTCCTCGCTGAGGCCGAGCTCACGGGATGCCGCCTCCTGCGCCTTCTTGAGGATCTCCGGACGCAGCTTCACGTTGCCCGGCTTGTAGACACCGTGCACGTTGCCGAAGGTCAGGGCGGCCATGTAGCGCCCCTTCGCGCCGTCCCCGAGCGCTTTGATCGTCTCGATGGCATCCGACTCGGAGGTGTAGAGCTTGTCGTTGATCTCGTTGTCGACACCGTCCTCCTCGCCACCGACGACACCGATCTCGACCTCGAGGATGATCTTCGCCTCGGCGCACTTGCTCAGTAGGTCCTGGGCGATCTCCAGGTTCTCCTCCAGCGGCACGGCCGAGCCGTCCCACATGTGCGACTGGAAGTAGGGCAGGCCACCGTCCTTGACCCGCTCGGCCGAAGCCGCGATCAGCGGACGGACGAAGTCATCGAGCTTGTCCTTGGGGCAGTGGTCGGTGTGCAAGGCGATGTTCACGTCGTAGTTCTTGGCCACCTCGTGCGCGTAAGCCGCGAGGGCCAGGGATCCGCTCACCATGTTCTTGATCGTCGACCCGGACAGATAGTCCGCTCCCCCGGTGGAGACCTGCACGATCCCGTCGCTGCCGGCCTCGGCGAAGCCACGGATCGCGGCGTTCAGGGTCTGGCTCGAGGTGACGTTGATCGCCGGGTAGGCGAACGAACCGGCCTTGGCGCGGTCCAGCATGTCGGCGTAGACCTCAGGCGTTGCGATGGGCATGAATCCTCCTCGTTGAGCGGCGACGCTCCGGGTCCGGCCGAAACGCGTCATGACAGTCGGGGACATGTTTTCACATGGGCACGCGGGGAGCACCATGTCCGGAGCGGGACAGTTATTGCAAATCATTCGCAATAGGTGGGTTTTCTGCGTACGATCGCGGCATGTCGACCCGCTCCCAGACCACCGTCCGCTCGACTGCCGTTGCCATCGGATCGCTGCTGGCGCTCAGCGCCTGCTCCACGTCCGAGAGCGAGGCCGAGCCCGCGAGCGCCGACAGCGACAGCACGCTGACCGTCGTCACCACTGTGGCCCCGATCACCTCGATCGCCGCCAGCATCGCCGGCGAGCGGGCCGACATCACAGGTCTAGTCCCCGAGGGCACCAACTCACACACCTTCGACCCACCGCCCAGCGCGGCCGCAGTGTTGTCCGAGGCTGACGTCGTCTTCATCAACGGCCTCAAGCTGGAGGAACCCACCAAGGATCTCGCGCAGGAGAACATGGCCGATGGCGCGACGCTGGTCGAGATCGGCACCGAGGTACTTCCCGAGGAGGACTACATCTACGACTTCTCGTTCCCGGAAGAGGACGGCAAGCCCAACCCGCACCTGTGGACGGACCCCACCTACGCGATCGAGTATGCCGAAGTCATCCGGGACACGCTCACTGACGCCGATCCCGAGGGTGCCGACACCTACGAAGCCAACTTCACCGACTTCGAGGCTCAGGCCACCCAGCTCTCCGAAGCACTCAAGACCGACCAGGAGACGATCCCGGAGGGCAACAAGGAGCTGTTGACCTACCACGATGCGTACGCCTACTTCGCGAAGACGTACGACTGGACGGTCATCGGCGCCATCCAGCCGCAGAACTTCGAGGACCCCACCCCACGGGAGGTCGCGGCGTTGATCGACCAGGTCAACGCCGAGGACGTGCCGGTCATCTTCGGCTCGGAAGTCTTCCCCTCCGACGTTCTGGAAGAGGTTGGCGCGGCCACGGGAGCGCGCTACGAGGACACCTTGCGCGATGACGACCTCCCGGGAGAGCCGGGCGATCCGGAGCACTCCTGGGCGGGACTCATGCGCTATGACTACGTGACGATGATCAACGGTCTGGGTGGGAGCGCCACCGAGCTGGCCGACCTCGACCTGAGTCCGACCGTTCCAGACCGCGCGGACTACCCTCAGTGAGTCCCACCGACCTCGGAGGCAGCCCCCTCATCCGACTGGAGGGAGTGACCTTCGGCTATGACCGCGAGACGGTGCTGGAAGACATCACTCTCGGCATCGGCGAGCAGGACTTCGTCGGAGTGGTGGGGCCGTCCGGCTCCGGGAAGACCACCCTGCTGCGTCTACTCCTGGGCACGGCGACACCGCATACCGGGACGATCGTGCGTGCTCCCGATCTGGCCGTCGCCTACGTCCCCCAGCTGGAGACGGTGAACTGGAACTTCCCGGTCACGGTCACCGAATGCGTGCTCATGGCCCGTTCGGGTCGGCTGCTGCCGTGGACGACCCGGGCCGAACGGGCCGACGTCGCAAGCGTCCTCGAGCGGCTGGGCATCGGTCATCTCGCCAAGCGTCACATCCGGGAGCTGTCCGGGGGTCAGCAGCAGCGAATGTTCATCGCGCGAGCGCTCCTTCGCCGGCCGACGGTCCTGCTCATGGACGAGCCGACGTCGGGCGTCGACGTCACCAGCCGTCACGACATGCTGCACCTGCTCGGCGAGCTCAACGCCGAGGGCACGGCCATCCTGCTCACCACCCACGACCTCAACGGGGTTGCCGCTCACCTGCCCCATCTCGTGGCTCTGCAGACCAGCATCGTCGCCCAGGGCACTCCCCACGAGGTCATCAACGGTCCGGTCATGGAGGCGACGTTCGGCGCCCCCGTCGAAGTGCTCGAACACCTCGGCATGCCGGTCGTGCTCGACCGGCCGCACCCTGCGGCCCACTCCGACACCGCGAAGCGGGCCAGCGCCTAGTGGAAGCCCTCCTAGCGCCCTTCGCCTACACGTTCTTCACCAAGGGCCTCTTCGTGGCCACCCTGGCGGGCGCTCTGTGCGGACTGATCGGTGTTTACATCACCCTGCGGGGCATGAGCTATATCGGTCACGGCCTCTCCCATGCCATCTTCGGTGGCTTCGCAGCCAGCTCCGTCATCAGCATCAACTACTACCTGGGGGCAGGCGTGTGGGGTTTGGCCTCGGCATTGGCGATCAACAAGGTCACCCGCAGTCGTCGCATCGGAGCCGACGCCGCCATCGGGGTGATCACCACGTCCTCGTTCGCCTTGGGAGTAGCGCTGCTGACCTACTACGGCAGCAAGGGACCGAGTTTCGACGCCGCGCTCTTCGGCAGCATCATCGGGGTCTCGGCCGGGGACGTGTGGGCGTTGAGCGCGATCAGCCTCTTCACCGTGGCGGTGATCTTCCTGAACTACCGAGCGCTACTGTTCGCCACCTTCGACCCCGAGGTCGCCGACGTCAGTGGCGTCAAGGTGGCCCGCACCGACGCCTTGCTGATGCTGGTCCTGTCGTTGGCCATTCTGGCCACGCTGACCGTCATCGGGGTGACCCTGGTGGCCGCGACCCTCGTCATACCCGCCGTCGTTGCCCGCATGCTGACCAGCAAGTTCTCCACCATGCTGTGGTCCTCGAGCCTGATCGGGGCCGGGTCGGGCTTCATCGGGATGAACCTGAGCTATCACCTGGACGTTCCCTCGGGGACCATGATTGTGCTGACCGGGGCGTTCGTCTTCTGTGTCGTGCTGATGTTCACCGGGGGCCGCCGGCTGCAGCGCAATGGGGGCTCGCGCAAGACCACCGAGGTAGCCCTTTCCCCCGTGGCCTGATCGGCAGAGCCTCCGATCGGTGGCAGCTGACCTGCTCAGGCGTCCCGCAGGGTCGTCCTCTACCGTGGCAGATCTGCCCAATTCTGCTCAACGACTGGAGGAACACGTGAGCGACGAGAAAAAGATCAGCGTCTCCCGCAGCATTGACGTCTCGAACACCGCCATCTTCGAGGTGCTGTCCAACCCGGAGCACCACAGCGCCATCGACGGGTCCGGGTTCGTCATCGCGGATGAGAAGTCGGACCGCATCACCGGCACCGGCCAGGTCTTCACGATGAACATGACCGGAGACCACATGGGCGGCGACTACCAGACGGACAACCACGTCGTGGGCTACGACGCGGGCAAGCTGCTGGCGTGGCAGACCGCTCCGGCCGGGACCACCCCTCCCGGATGGCAGTGGGTCTGGGAGCTCACGCCGAATGGCCCGGATTCCACGGACGTCAGTCTCACCTATGACTGGTCCGCCGTGACCGACAAGGACATCCTCGAGAAGGTCTCGTTCCCGCTCGTCACCGAGGATCAGTTGGAGGACTCGCTGTCCAACTTGGCCTCCACGGTCTCGGGCCGCTGAGCGGTCCACACCCTGGCGC
>JBASAN010000388.1:0-4693 GCA_049650625.1 Ornithinimicrobium sp. | reverse complement strand
TGGATCGAGGACGTGCTGGATCCCGATGCGCTGACCATCGGCTTCGCCCGGCGTGCTGCGACCTACAAGCGGCTGACCCTGATGCTGCGCGACCCCGAGCGGCTGAAGAAGCTGCTGATGAACCCGGCCCGACCGGTCCAGCTGTTGATCGCGGGCAAGTCACACCCCGCCGACGACACCGGCAAGGCCTTGATCCAGGAGATGGTGCGGTTCACTGACGATCCCGACATGCGCTCGCGGATCGTGTTCCTACCCAACTACGACATCGCGATGGCGCAGCGGCTCTACCCCGGGTGCGACGTGTGGTTGAACAACCCGCTGCGCCCGTTCGAGGCGTGCGGCACGTCCGGGATGAAGGCGGCCCTGAACGGTGCCCTCAACCTCTCGATCATGGACGGATGGTGGGACGAGTGGTTCGACGGCCAGAACGGCTGGGCCATCCCCACCGCTGACGGCGTCGAGGACCCGGAGCGCCGTGACGACCTGGAGGCCTCGGCCCTCTACGACCTGCTCGAGCAGTCCGTGGTCCCGACCTTCTACGACCGCGGTGCCGACGGGGTGCCGAACCGGTGGATGGACATGATCGACCACACCCTGAGCACTTTGGGGCCGAAGGTCCTGGCCGATCGGATGGTCTCGGACTACACCCTCAAGCTCTATGTCCCGGCAGCTCGCGCCGGCTGGGATGTTGCGCAAGGCAACTTCGCCGGTGCCCGCGAGCTGGCGGCCTACGTCGGCGGAGTCACCGGCGCCTGGCCCGGAGTAGGGATCGACCACGTGGACGCCACGGGCATCTCCGACGCTCCGCAGGTGGGTGACACCGTGGAGGTTCACGCCTACGTGAGCCTGGGTGACCTGCAGCCCTCGGCCGTGCAGGTGCAGATGGTGCTGGGTCGGGCCAGTCGCAGCGACGAACTACAGGACATCGAGACGCTCTCGTTGGCCCACGCGGAGTCTTATGAGGGCGGTAGGCACAAGTTCTCCGGGACCCTGATGCTGCAGCGCACCGGATCGTTGGGCTGGACGGTGCGTGTCCTTCCGGACCACAGCCGTCTGAGCAACATCGCGGAGCTGGGCCTGGTCGCCACGCCGTAGCCATCCGCTAACAACGTGAAACCAGAGCACTCACACCGGCGAAGGTAGGCAGGCCCCCTGCGTGTGCGCAGGTCGGCGTGCGATGTGCCGGTGTGAGTGCTCTGCCTCTGGCTGCACCGGGCGGTCGCGGGTTCGCTCAGCGGCTCGCGGAGCTCAGCAGGACGCGGGTTGCGCCTGCTGCCTCGGCGGGCACGGTCGGCCTCGCCCCGTGGGCGCTGCCGTCGATGACGAGCAGGACGGCCGGCTCGGGGGCCCCGTCGTGCTCGGTGTCCAGCAGGGCCTGCACGCAGCGTCGGTGCGGGTCGACCCACTGGTGCTCCTGCATGACGTCACCACCCTCGTCGAACCAGCGCAGCCGGACCCGTCCCGGCAGCGGGTCGAAGGTGGGGAACTCGCGGGGGCGCAGCACGGCGTGCGAGGCGCGCACGGCGACCATCTCCTGCACGTCTGCGAGCAAGGAGCGCTGCGAGGTCGACAGGTCCCAGTTCAACCACGAAATCTCGTTGTCCTGACAGTAGGCGTTGTTGTTGCCGCCCTGGGTCCGCCCGAACTCGTCGCCCGCCGTGATCATCGGCACCCCCGGCGACAGCAGCGTGGTGGCCAGGAGGTTGCGCATCGTGCGACCCCGTGCGGCCAGGATCTCAGCGTCCTCCGTCGGCCCCTCGAAACCGTGGTTCCATGAGTGGTTGTCGCCGTGGCCGTCACGGTTGTCCTCTCCGTTGGCCTCGTTGTGTTTGTGGTTGTATGCCGTCAGGTCGGCCATCGTGAACCCGTCGTGGGCGGTCACCAGGTTGATCGAGGCGATCGGTCCACGGTCCTGATGGTCGAACAGGTCCGCCGACCCGGCGATCCGGGTCGCCAGGTCGCGCACCCCGTGCCCGCCCTCTCCGGCGTGGCTCCGGCCCAGATCCGACCCCCAGAACGAGCGCACGGCGTCGCGGAACCGGTCGTTCCACTCCGCGAACGGTGGCGGGAACTGACCGGTGCGCCACCCGTGCACCCCGAGGTCCCAGGGCTCGGCGATGAGCTTGACCGTGGACAGCAACGGGTCAGTGCGCAGGGCGACGTGGAAGGCGTGGTCGGGATCGAACCCATGGTCGCGAGCCCGGGCCAGTGCCGGTGCGAGGTCAAACCGGAAGCCGTCAACGTGGAACTCCTGCACCCAGTAGCGCAGCGAGTCCAACACCATCCGGGCCACCATCGGCTGACGGGTGTCCAGGGTGTTGCCGCAACCGGTGACGTCGATGTCCCGGCCGCGCTCGTCGAGGCGGTAGTAGGTCCGGTTGTCCAGCCCGCGCCAACTCAGGGTGGCCCCGTCCTCCCCGGACTGCTCGCAGGTGTGGTTGTAGACCACGTCCAGGATGACTTCGATGCCGGCCGCGTGCAGCGCCTTGACTGCACCCTTCACCTCGTCGACGACGGCGGCAGGATCGGTGGCCGCGGCATACCCGGCGTGCGGGGCGAAGAACCCCATCGTGTTGTAGCCCCAGTAGTTGGTACCCCCCGTGCGCTGGAGGTGAGGCTCGTGGGTGAAGGCGTGGATGGGCAGCAGCTCGAGCGTGGTGACCCCCAACGCCGTGAGGTGCTCGATGACCGCAGGGTGACCCAGGGCGGCATAGGTGCCGCGGATCTCCTCCGGGATGTCCGGGTGAAGCATGGTCAGCCCCTTGACGTGCGCCTCGTAGACGACGGTGTCGGTCCACGGCACGACCGGTGCCACATCTCCCGCCCAGTCGAACCCGTCCCCGAGCATCACGCTGCGCGGCATGAATGCGGCGCTGTCCCGCGTGTCGCGGTGGGAGCTGTGGTGGTGATCGTCGCCGTCCTCGCGCCAGTTGTCCTCGACGTGATGCCCGTAGATCTCGGGGCCCCAGTCGACGGTGCCCTCGATGGCCCGCGCATAGGGGTCGAGCAGGAGCTTGTCCGGGTTGTGGCGATGACCTTCGCGCGGCGCCCAGGGGCCGTGCACCCGGAAACCGTAGCGCTGCCCGGCGCAGACCCCCGGTATGTGGTCCCACCAGATCCCGTAGGCGTTCCGGGTCAGCGGGATTCGGCGTTCGAGGGGCGTGGGATCTGTGTCGTCCGCTGCCGGCTCGTCGAAGAGACACAACTCGACCCGGTCGGCATGCCGGGCTAGGACCGCAACTTCGGCGCCGCTGTCGTCGACGGTCACACCGAGACCGGGAGGGGTGTCGAGGGCGTGCCGATAGGGGCGGAAAGGCGGGACCATGGCGGCAACTGTAGGACGGCCTCTGGCGGAGTCGGTACGTTGGTCCCATGACAGACCCCACCTCCCTACCGAACTTTCCGCCCCCGGCCGAGGTCCGTCCGTTGCGCGGCCGTGTGCTCGATGCCCTGCAGGATCTGAAGTTCTCTCCCGACCTGGACACCCAGGGGGACGTGGCCTTCACCGCGGGTGATCACAAGCTGTTCGTGCGGTGCCTGGAGAGCGAGAAGTTCGACATCATGCGTACCTTCGGTCAGTGGCAGATCTCCGAGCGCATCCCCCAGGACCTGCAGACCCGGTTGAACGCGTGCAACGACGTCACGTTGGGGATGAACCTGGTCAAGGCGGGTATCGCCGGGGGAAACCTGATCCTGACCGTCGAGCAGGTGATCGCCAAGAAGGAGAACCCGAAGGCGAAGGTCTCGATCAGCGTGGGGCTGCTCCTTCAAGCGGTGGCGCTCTGGCACAAGAACGTCATTGTGAAGTCTGGTGGGGAGGTGCCACGGGCCGAGGGCGACGACAGCCCTCCCGCCGAGCCCCAACCCTGGTTGTCCGAGGCCTCCGTGCCGACGACTCCGGCTACGGGCGGGGACACGGCGCCGGAGCCGCCTTCCGATATCGACCCGGACGGGCAGCCGGACGCCGAGGTCGACCATCGTGGGTCCACCGATGTCTGAGCGGTACGTGACCTGGGCGGTCGAGGAGGGCGTTGCGGTCCTGCGGATCGACCGACCGCCGATGAACCCCCTGTCGACTGCGGTGCAGGACCAGATCGGAGAAGCTGCTCGGGAGATCTCGGCCTCCGACGTGGCAGCGGTCGTGGTCTACGGCGGGGAGAAGGTCTTCGCGGCGGGGGCGGATATCAAAGAGATGCAGTCGATGACCTATCCGGAGATGGTGGACCGGTCCGGCGTCATCCAGGAATGTTTCACGGCGGTCGCGCGGATCCCCAAGCCGACCGTAGCCGCGATCACCGGTTACGCGTTGGGGGCGGGGTGCGAGCTCGCGCTGTGCTGCGACTTCCGAGTCGTGGGACGTGACGCCAAACTGGGCCAACCGGAGATCCTGCTCGGCGTCATCCCCGGCGCGGGTGGCTCCCAGCGCCTTCCACGACTGGTCGGCACCGCCAAGGCAAAGGACCTGATCTTCACCGGTCGCATGGTGGACGCCGAGGAGGCTTTGGCGATCGGGCTGGTCGACGAGGTCGTGGAGCCCGCGCAGGTGTATACGGCGGCCCTCGCGCGGGCGAAGCGGTTCGTCGGCGGACCGGCTTACGCTCTACGCGCCGCGAAAGAGGCCATCGACCGGGGGGTCGAGACCGACCTGGACACCGGTCTGGCCATCGAAGCCACACAGTTTGCTGGGGTGTTC
>JBASAN010000387.1:0-2807 GCA_049650625.1 Ornithinimicrobium sp. | reverse complement strand
CGATCCGAGGTCGGCCTCGATGCTGGCGATCATCTGGCCGACCTGAGCGCGGTCACCGACGTCGCACACGTAGGAGTGCACGCTGCCGAACGGCGAGAGTATGCCGACCGCCGCCGTCAGCTCCTCGGCGTCACGGGCGCAGATCGCGACCTGATGCTCACGCTCCAGCAGCTCACGCGCGATCAGCAGGCCGAGTCCACGAGAGGCGCCGGCCACGAGGGCAACAGAAGGGTTCATGACGGTCACGCTACGACCCTGGGCTTGAGTCCGCTCAACGTGCGGATGGTGGTTGCGCCGCCTAGCGTCGAGGTCATGAAGGCACTGACGTGGCAAGGCATCGAAAAGCTCGAAGTCAAGGAGGTGGCTGACCCCAGGATCGAGGCCCCCAGTGACGCCATCGTGCGGGTGACGTCGACGGCGATCTGCGGGTCGGACCTCCACCTGTACTCCGTGTTGGCGCCCTACCTGAGCAAGGACGACATCCTGGGGCACGAGTTCATGGGCATCGTCGAGGAGGTGGGCGCCGAGGTCGGCTCGCTGAAGGTGGGTGACCGGGTGGTGGTGCCCTTCAACATCTCCTGCGGTTCCTGTTGGATGTGTGGCCGCGGCCTCTTCGCCCAGTGTGAGACCACTCAGGTCACTTCGCAGGGCAAAGGTGCCCAGCTCTTCGGCTACACCTCGCTCTATGGTGCCGTTCCCGGTGGTCAGGCCGAGCTGGTGCGGGTGCCGCACGCTGACTTCGGGCCCGTCGTGGTCGGCCCCGAGCACGACGACGAGCGCTTCCTCTACCTTTCCGACATCCTGCCGACCGCCTGGCAAGGCGTGGAGTATGCCGACGTGGGCCCCGACGACACGCTGGCCGTGATCGGTCTCGGGCCGGTGGGCCAGCTCGCGGTGCGCTCAGCCCTCCATCGGGGGGTTGGCCGTGTCATCGGCGTCGACCTGGTGGCCGAACGCCTCGACCTGGCCCATCGGCACGGCGCCGAGGTCGTCGATCTGACCGCCGTGGAGGATGTCGCGACGACCCTGCACGAGCTGACCGGTGGCCGGGGACCGGACGCTGTGCTGGAGGCAGTGGGCATGGAGGCGCACGGCAACCCGGTGGCCAAGGTGGCGATCTCCGCCGCAGGCCGGTTGCCGGGGCCACTGGCGCGCAGTGCTATCGAAACGGCCGGGATCGACCGGCTGGCTGCTCTGCATACGGCGATCGCGGCGGTGCGACGAGGCGGGACCGTGTCGATCTCCGGGGTCTACGGAGGCATGGCGGATCCGATGCCGATGATGGAGCTGTTCGACAAGGGGGTCCAGGTGCGGATGGGACAATGCCACGTGAAGCGTTGGACGCCGGCGCTGCACGAGATCCTGGCGTCCGCTGACGATGTGTTGGGCGTGGAGGAGTTGGCGACGCATCGTGTGCCGTTGTCCGAAGCGGCCGATGCCTACGCGATGTTCCAGACCAAACGGGACGGATGCGTCAAAGTTGTCTTGCACCCATAGACCAGAGGCGCGGTTGCTGCGAGGAGAGGTTCGATGAAGACGGTCGACGTGGTCGTCCTCGTCGGTGGCCGGGGCACGCGGCTCGGCGGGGTGGACAAGGCCACGGTGGTGGTCGATGGTCAGATGCTGTTGAGCCGGTTGTTGACGTCCTTTGACGCCGAAGACGACGACAGCGCGGGGATAGCAGTCGGGCAGGTCGCCGTCGTGGGACGTGCTCAGGTGCCACCGGGGGTCCGAAGCGCTCTCGAGGACCCCCCGGGATCGGGGCCTGTGGCGGCCATCGACGCCGGACTGGCATCCCTGTCCCGAGGACGCTCGCCCTCGATGTGGACCCTGGTGCTGGCAGTGGACCAGCCCGGTGCTCCGCAGGCGGTGCCGCAACTCTGCGCAGCGATCGAGTCGGAACAGGCACGCGACTCCGGCGTCGACGCCCGAGCGCTCGTACCGGTGGACGCGGAAGGTCGCTGGCAGTGGCTGTTGGCGGCCTACGGCACCGACGACCTGAGGGACGCCATCCACGGCCTCGATGACCTGGTCGGTGCGCCGATGCACCGGGTCTTCACTCAGCTCACCGTGCGGGTGGCCGACGTGGATGTCGACCTTCTCGGAGACATCGACACCCCGGAAGACCTGAAGCGCTGGAACGGCACGCTCACCGGGCACGATGCTCTGTCGCGGTCACAACCTCAAGGAGTCCTGGACCACGATCGCTAGTGGTCGTAGCCGCGCAACTGGGATAACACGTGGGGCAGTAGCGGCACCAAGACGTCCATCCCCTCCTGAACGCCAGCAGGACGGCCCGGCAGGTTGACCAGCAAAGTGCCCCCGGGACGGTGGGCGTGGTCGATCACCCCGATCATGCCGCGCGAGACGGCGGCATACGGCGTCTTCTTGCATCCCTCCCGACGGAGCAGCTCGGCCAGTCCGGGCATCTCCCGCGTGATCAGCCGCTTGCTGGCCTCCGGAGTCAGGTCCCGAGGTCCGATCCCGGTGCCGCCCGTGGACACCACCAGCAGGGCGCCCTCCGCGACCGCCTCAGACACCGCACCCGAGACGGTCTCGATGCCGTCCGGGACGATGACCGGCCCGACGACCTCGAAGCCGGCCTGGGTCAGCAGCTGCACCAGGAGGCGCCCCGAGGTGTCCTCGCGGCGTCCGTCCGAGCTTCGGTCCGACACCGTGATCGCGCACGCCCTACCCATCGAGGGCGCGGCCCGATCCGCCTCGGACTGGTGGTGATGCGCGTGGTGGTGATCGTCGTGTCCCATTCCGTCAGTATGCCGACATCGCGGCCCAGGAGGGGTTCAGCC
>JBASAN010000386.1:0-4875 GCA_049650625.1 Ornithinimicrobium sp. | reverse complement strand
CCGAACAAGATGGCGATGACGGCGAGAATGTCGATCACGTCGCCGAGCCGCCCATCGGCATACCGGCCCAGGATGGGACGTAGCGCGGCACTGAAGAGCATGGGGCGGTCATGCGTGAAGGTTGAGTACCCGATGCCGATGGCCACAACGGCGTAGATCGCCCAGGCATGCGGGCCCCAAAAGAGATACGAGTAGCGCATCGCAAGGCGTGCCGCCGCGCTTGATCCAGGCTCCGCCGCACCGTGGGGTGGGTCAGCCAGGTGAATGAGTGGCTCCGCGGTGCCCCAAAACAAGAAACTGAGGCCCACTCCCGCGCTGAGCAGCATGGACACCCACGACAGGCCGCCAAATTCGGGCTTCGCGTCTGGGCCGCCCAGGCGCAGACGACCCAACGGTGAGACCCACACGATGAGAATGAGCACCAAGAGCCAGGTGACAACAACGGGGTATGCCGGCCCCACGGTGTTGACTACCTGGTCACGGATCGAGAACAGAATGTCGTTCAAGCGCTCCGGCTGCGCGAGGCCAAAGGCAACGAAGGCCACCGAGAAGAGGCACGAGGCGTAGAAGACAAACCCCAGGCGTCCCCGCTCCGGCATCGTGGAGTAGCTCGGGCCGTCCATGCTGACCGATGGTAGGTCCTGCGCTCCTTCCTGCGCGTGGACTGCGCCGCCGCGCATTAGGCTTGCCGGGCCATCCACGGCCCTCACCTCGATGCGAACGGAGTCCTCGCGATGCGGCTGCTGATCAGCACCATCCGCGAACTCTTGAGTGTCCTGCCGGACGGGAGTCGACGGTTCATCCTGATTTTCGCGGTGCTGCAGAGCTCCCTGGCTGCGCTCGACGTCCTTGCGCTTGGCCTGCTGGCCGTCATCTTGACGCCCATGCTGACCGGGGCCGAGGTAGACCTGCCGGTTTTGGGCACCCTCAGTGAAGCGGGGGACTTTCGCGCCGTCCTGATCGCTGTGGGTCTGCTCATCATCGGCAAGAGTGCGCTGGCCATTGCTTTGCAATATTGGGCCACCCGACGGTTTGCGCGCTTCGAGCAGGCTCTGGGCGCTCAACTCCTCGCCACGACTTTCAAAGCGCCGTGGACCGAGCGGCTCCAGCGCAACTCCACCGACATCGTGCGCTCCACCGACGTGGGAGTCGGGGCCACGGTGGCCGGAGTGCTCATTCCTTTTGCCCAGCTGTCCGGCGAGATCTTCACCTTCATCGCTGTCATGGTGGTGCTGGTGGCGGCCCAGCCCCTGCTGGCCACCGCGACTTTGCTCTACTTCGGCCTGGTCGGGGCATTGCTGTATCGATGGGTGCTCCAGAAGGCCGTGCAGGCCGGTCGCGACAACCGCACGTACTCCACCAGGGCCGTGCGACTCATCAGCGAGATGATCCACTCGCTGAAGGAGATCACGCTGCGCAACAAGGCGGGCGAGGTCGCCGAGGTGGTGCTCGGGGTACGGGTCAAGGCCTCCCAGGCGCGCGCCAACCAGTCCTTTCTCGGCGCGATCCCGCGCTACGTGCTCGAAGCGGCGCTGATCGGCGGTCTGGGCCTCGGGGCGTCGATCGGCTACTGGCAGGACGGGAGCACGGGCGCTCTGGCGGCGGTGGCGCTCTTCGGCGTCGCGGGCTTCCGGATCATCCCCTCGCTGACCCGCTTCCAGACGATCATGGCCCAGACCGGGGCCAACCTGCCCTTCGCCCAGCAGGTGCTGGACGAGATCCACCGCGGTGAGGCCTACGTCGAGGCCGAACGCGTCGCCGGTGCGACCGAGCTGCCCGACGACGCGGTGTCCCTGCGACTCGACGCCGTGACCTTCAGCTATCCGGATGCGGCGATCCCGGCCGTGCGCGAGGTCTCGTTCGAGCTGCCGTTCGGTCAGACCCTCGCCCTCGTGGGCGCCTCCGGGTCGGGCAAGTCGACCCTGGTCGACATCGTCCTCGGGCTGCTGGAGCCGCAGTCCGGTCAGGTCCTCGTCGGCGAGCGCCCTCTGGCCGAGGGCCTGCAGGGGTGGCGACGCCGGGTGGGGTACGTGCCGCAGGACGTGTCGCTTTTCGACGCCTCGGTGGCTCGCAACGTCGCGTTGACCTGGAAGGACGATGGGGTCGATGAGGAGCGCGTCCGCCAGGCGCTGCGCCGGGCCCAGTTACTGGACGTGATCGAGGCACGGCCGGACGGCATCCACGGCAAGGTCGGTGAGCGCGGCCTCACCCTCTCCGGAGGGCAGCGACAACGCCTCGGGGTGGCGCGGGCGCTCTACAACGACCCGCTCGTGTTGGTGATGGACGAGGCAACCTCAGCCTTGGACACGAGCACCGAGGCGGCGGTCACCGCTGCGATCCAGGAGCTGCGCGGCGAGGTCTCGGTGATCGTGGTGGCCCACCGGTTGGCGACGATCCGACATAGCGAGCAGGTGTGCTTCATGCGCGAAGGCCGGATGATCGCGACGGGCACCTTCGACGAGGTGGTGGCCGCACAGCCGGACTTCGCGGCTCAGGCCGCGCTGGCGGGCCTCGGCCGGACCGAGGTGGGGGAGCTCGGTGGCTGAGGATCGCCGACTCGTCCACAGCGGACGACGCGCGCGCGTCGCCCTGTTGGTCTACAACGACGCCCACAACGACTCGCGCGTGCTCAAGACCGCGGCCACCCTGCGATCGGCCGGCGCGCAGGTGCGTATCTTCGCCGTGGCCCGGGGACGCGCGGGGTATGCCGAGGGCCTCGCTCTGGTCGGCGACGGCATCGACGTCCAGCGGGCACCGGAGTTCGAGCTGGTGCGCTACGCGCCGTGGGTCCTCAGCGTGGCTCGCCGGCTGACGGGGCGCCCTATCCCACCGTCACCTCTCGGAGCTTCGACCGCGGCGGGACCAGCTGAGGCTCCTGTCGTGGAGCCAGCCGGTCCGCCCACGTCGGGATGGAACGGCGCGGCGCGGCGCTGGCTCAACGACGTCTGGCTGCGGAGCTACCGTGTCGTGAGCCTGGGGCTGTACTGGGTCGAGTCCGCACGGGCTGCAGCGGCGTGGGAGCCCGACATCGTGCACGCCAACGATGGCAACACACTGGCTCCGGCCCGGTGGGTTGCGCGTGCTTGCGGTGCCCAGATCGTCTACGACGCCCACGAGCTCTGGCGGCACCGCAACGTGCGCACCGACCGTCCGGTCGCGCCCTGGATCGAGGCCGCGATCGAGTCGAGAGTCATCAGCCGTGCTGCGGGCGTCATCACGGTCAGCCCGTCGATTGCGACGTGGTTGCAGGAGACCTACGACCTCCCGGTCCGACCGACCCTGGTGCGCAACATCCCCCGGGGGGTTGATGAGGTACGTGGGTCGTCCGGTGACATCGACCCCGACCCCTCGCAGGGACGGCTCCGGCAGATGGCGGGACTGGCTCCGCAGGTGCAGGTGGTCGCCTACGGAGGCCGGATCACCACCTCGCGAGGCATCGAGGAGACCCTGGATGCGCTCGCGTTGCTGCCTCTTTCGGTCCACTTCGTCCTCCTGGGGTACGGGGAGCCTGACTATCTGGCCACGCTGCGGACCCGGATCGACGCGTTAGGGGTCAAGGATCGAGTGCATTTCGTGGGGGCAGTGGCTTCGGACCAGGTGTCGACCGCGCTGGCCGACGCCGACCTGTCCGTGGTGTTCGTGCGCCCGATCTGTCTGAGCTACGCGTTCAGCCTGCCCAACAAGCTCTTCGAGTCGATCCACGCCGGCCTGCCGATCGCCGCCGCGGACCTGCCGGACACGGCAGCGATCGTCCGGGAGTACGGGGTGGGTGAGATCTTCGAGGTCGACGATCCGAGCCAGATCGCGACCGCGATGGCGTCGACGATGGCCGCCGTGCTGGCGGACCCACAGCGGTACCGACAGGCCGCACGTGTCGCGGCCGGCGTGTTGACCTGGCAGCACGAGGAGCGGGCGCTGCTCTCGCTCTACGCTCAGGTGCTGGATCGGTGACCCGCCCGCGACTGCTCCTCCTGGCCTTCAGCCCGCTGCTCAGTGACGCTCGGGTGCTGCGACAGGTCGCATTGTTGAGTGCGGACTACGCGGTCACCACGGTCGGCTACGGCGAGGCGCCACCGGGGGTGGCCGAGCACATCCGCATCCCGGATCACATCGTGTCGTGGCACAAAGATCGGCGGAGGCTCATCGCCCGGCAGTACCAGCGCGTCTACGACACCATGCCGGTGATCCGATACCTGCGTGAGGTCCTACCCCCCGGCCCCTGGGACGCCGTGCTGGCCAACGACGTGGAGACCGTGCCCCTGGCGCTGACCTTGCAGAGCCGAGGCGTGCACGCTGACCTGCACGAGTACGCGTCGCGGCAGAACGAGGAGTCATGGCGGTGGCGGTGGTTCGTCGCGCCCTACCAGCGGTGGACCGTGCGCCACTGGGTCCGGCGTGCCGACTCGGTCACCACGGTGGGCGCCGAGCTTGCGGCGGAGTATCGGCGGGAGTTCGGGATCGATGCCGACCTGGTGGTCAACGCCGCCCCGTATGCCGATCGTGCACCGACGCCGGTAGCGGCGCCGCTGCGGTTGGTGCACTCCGGACTGGCCCGACGCAACCGGTCGCTCGAGGTGATGGTCGAAGCGGTCCGAGCCACCCGGCGCGAGGTCACGCTCGACCTCTACCTCATGCCCAACGATCCGGCATACCTCGCCGAGATCGTGGAGTTGGCCCGCGATCTGCCGCAGGTGCGCTTCCACGACCCGGTCTCGCCGGCGGAGCTGGGGCAGCGACTGGCCCAGAGCGACCTCGGAGTGTTCGTGCTGCCCCCGCTGACCTTCAACTACCGGTACACCTTGCCCAACAAGTTCTTCGACTTCGTCCAGGCGCGGCTCGGCATCATCGTGGGACCGAGCCCGGAGATGTCCGGGT
>JBASAN010000385.1:0-5130 GCA_049650625.1 Ornithinimicrobium sp. | reverse complement strand
GCTCTATCTGGTGTGGTTCTCGTTGTACGTCGCCACCGTGCAACAGTTGGGGCGCTGGCTCAATCGACCCAGGGTGCGGGCGCTCATCGAGCAAGTGACGGGATCGGTGCTCATCGCCGGCGCGGTACGGCTCCTGACCACCAGTCACTGAAGTTCGAGCCTGAGTCGTATCGCTCGATCCGTCGCCACAAACATCGCGGGCTCCTACTTGGTCGTTTAAGGTCGCCCGCACTCGGCCAGCACGTGACGCAGTGCCTAAGCTGCGGCTGGCTCAGAACCCCTTTGAAGCTGCCGCGCGGCCCTTCGGTCGCCAGAATGCTGCTGCGACGAGTATCTGAGTCAGAGAATCGCCGCCGATGTTTCAGCCGGGCGCGCGACTAGAGTCACGACATCCCTTGTGACCGGTGGACGATCCGGCTGTGGGACGTCGTCGACGACGACTGTCCACCGTCCCCGGCCGTCGGTCCCCATACTGAGCACTGGGTGGTCGCGTGTTTGCAGTTGAGGTGTACGGCTCCTTCAATGCGAGCACCGAGATACCGAAAGGGTGGCGAAGCGCGAGCGGGATCGTTCGGTTGCTGCACAGGTGCGGCGCCGACGGCTCGTAGTCGTAAGGCCGCGGCGATCAGCATCAAGATAACCGGCGACGAGGAGGGCAAACCCGACGGAGAAGAGGCCGAGGACGCCGAACACGAGCAGGATCACCCCACCAACAAGCTGCATGACGGTTGGACCAGGGCGGCCCGGAAGAGACTGCAGAGTCCAGCATCATCACCACGTACAGGTCGAGCCAAGGTACGTCTTTCGAGGTCCCTGCAGGTCAGTCAGGTCCTGTCGCCGTCCACCCGCTGAACCCAGTGGACCAAGATGGACGCGACCTGTTTGGGCTGGCCGAGCCAGGGGGCGTGTCCGCCGTCGAGCACGTTCAGCTCGGCGTGTGGGATCAGCGATTGGATGCGCCGTGCGACGTCTCCACCGCCGACGGGGTCGTAGTCACCCCCCACGAGCAGGGTAGGTGCGGTGACCCCGCGCAAGTCTGCGTCGGTGATGCAAGCCCTGCGACGGAAGCCTGTTCGACTGAGCAGTGCCGCTGGGGAAATCAGCGCGTGCACCTCTTCGTGAAGCGCGCGGACGCTCACCGGATCGTTGCCAGCAGCGACCAGAAGATCCACCATGTCGGGATGGGCGCCGATAGTGTCGCCCTCGCCCACCATCTTGGCGAACTGGCGGACGGACTTGGGCGTCTCGCGCTGTCGTGAGATCAGTGCGCCGACCCCTGGGGTACCCATCAGTCGGAACGGCAGCGGTGCCTGCGTTCCGGGCAGTGACGGGGCGCCGAATATTCCGAGTCCGGTCACGCGCTCGGGTCGGGCCAGGGCGAACCGCAACGACCAGAGCCCACCCATGGAGTGGCCGACAAGGATTGCGGCCGGCAGTTCGAGGGCATCGAGCAGCCGCTCGATCCAGCCTACTGCGGTCTCGGTCGGGGTGGCGGCCGCAGCGATTGGGTCGCTCAGACCGAAGCCGGGCCGGTCGACTGCGATCGCGCGAATGGTCTCCAGTTCCTTCAAGACCGGGAGCCAGAACAGTCCAGGACTGCCCGAGCCGTGAATCAACACAACAGGTGGGCCGGTCCCTGTGGCAATCGCATGCACGGAGGCGCCGTCAGCGGTGCGCAAACTCAAGGCGTTGAGCCCGGCTCCCGACGTGATGCGCGCGTGGATCTGGTGTACCTCATCTGGATGGGCTGGGCGGTCCGTTGACTGTTGTCTCATCTCGACCTCGATCGGAGTTGGTGTGCCTCTCTTGAGTCTGCGCGGGCGAGGTGTCCGCAGATAGTCCAAAACTCGTACTGGTCAGGGTGGGGCCGCTGTGGGAACACTTGGTTATGCACTCCTACCGGCAGTACTGCCCGATCGCTCGCGCCTCCCAGGTTCTTGCCGAACGCTGGACGCCCATCGTGTTGCGCAACCTGCTCACCGGCGCGGACACGTTCACGGAGTTGGCTCGGGGCGCACCCGGCATGTCCCGCAGCCTGCTCACCTCCAGACTGCGCGAGCTAGAGCGCGCGGGGGTGGTCGTAATTGGTCCGCATCCAACGGGTCGTGGGAACCGCTACCGGCCGAGCGAGGCCGGACTGGCGCTGCGGCCAGTGCTGGTCGCCATGGGCACGTGGGCAGAGGAATGGTTGGAACTGACACCTGAGGACAGCGATCCCGGTTTCCTCCTGCACAACTGGTGCCATCGCTACCTCGCGGTGGACCGACTCCCCGAACGCCGAGTCGTTATCCGCTTCGACTTCACCGACCAGCCACCCAGCCAACGCCGACTGTGGATGCTCATCGACAAGGCAGCGGCCGAGGTTTGCCTGACACACCCTAAGATGGAAGAGGACCTGGTGGTGACCGCCGAGTCGACAGCGCTCGCACAATGGCACACCGGGCAGCTCGAATGGTCACAGGCCTTACGTGCGAAGCGGATCTGTGTGACCGGCCCCCTGGTCCTAGCACGCGCGTTGCCCACCTGGAACAAGCGCAGCGTGTGGGCTACATGATCGTCAACGCCTTGAAGGTCGTGCCCAGTTCCGTCGACTCGACCACGAAGCGGCCCCGTGGCGTGGTTTCGGCGCGTCCGGAACGAATTGACGCGAGCCAGAGAACAACCGCGCGGGTCCCGGATGCGGAACATTCTTCGGTGCTTGTGGCTGAGGTGAAGCGTTCGCGACCGATGTAATCGTCATCACCGAATGGGATGGCCAAACGGGTCAGGGTCTCACGCCACGGGACCGCGGTGACCCCTTCCTTCTGCCCGTAGGGCCAGTGTGTCGCCTGACTCAATCCCGCGCTTGCCTGGGGTTGACTCAGTAGCGCCGCCTCCGGGCCGGAACTTCTCGGACCGTCTCGCCGGTTGACGTCAGCCTAAGGTGGTCCGATGGACTGGTTGATCAACGTGCTCCTGGTCATCGGCCTGGCACTAGTGGTACGGAGTCTGCTGGGCACCCGCTACGTCACATGGTTGCGCCTGGTGGTGGCGGGTGTCGGCGGACTCGTGTTAGGGGCGGTGGCTGCAGTTTTCGTCGTCGACCGATCGGGCGGCATTGTCGATGCAGGCGGAAACATCCAGGCAGAGGCGAATGTGGTCGCGTTGCCGCTGCAAATCATCGTCACCATGGGATTGGTGACGATGTTCGAGTTGGCACTCGCGAAGCCGGCGGACCGTAGAGGCATGTTGCGCAACAACCCCATCAGCACCGCGCGCCGAAGGAGCGCCCTGGCGGCTCGAGGCGCCAAGGTCAGTGCGATCGCCGCACGGCACGGGTTTGCCGCCCGTACTCATCTCGGGGAGGCGAAAACGCCACGGCAGTGGGGTCGCGAGTTACGGCTCACCCTCGAGGAACTTGGCGGTGTGTACGTCAAGTTGGGGCAGATCCTGGCGGCCCGCCCTGACTTGCTCGGCCCTGAGGTGAGCCAGGAGTTACATGATCTTCAGTCTGGGGCCGATCCGTTACCGTTCGCCGATATCGTGGAGGTTCTCACCAGTGAGCTCGGCGCTCCCGACGCCCACTTTGCTTCCATCGAGGAAGATCCGCTGGGTTCGGCGTCCATCGCCCAGGCTCATGCAGCACGTCTGCTTGACGGGACACCGGTCGTGATCAAAGTTCAACGCCCCGGTCTGACCGAGCGCATTTCGCATGACCTAGCGATCTTGGACTGGCTGGCTGTTCAACTCGAACAGCGCAGCGCGGCAGCTCGTGCCTACGGCGCGCGCCGACTAGCGAGCGAGTTCTCTGCGACGCTGCGTGACGAACTCGATTTCACTGTCGAGGCAGGGCATATGGATGCGGCCAGAACGGCTCTAGACTCCGACCCACTTCTGAGCGTGCCCGCGCCTTACATGTCCTTGACCACATCTCGGGTGCTGGTCATGGAGCGCTTTGATGGTCGCCCGCTCGCAGACGCCATTTCAGGAAAGCAGACGGCCGAACCGGACGGCGCCAGATTGGCCGAGGCTTTGTGCCACTCACAGGTGAGCGCCATCATGGCCGGGGAGATGTTCCACGCAGACCCTCATTTGGGCAATGTCCTGCTTTTGGCGAATGGCAATCTCGGCTTGATCGATTTCGGTATGACGGGCCAGCTGGACTCGTTCGGGCGGGCCTTCGTGGTCGAACTGATGGGAGCAGTGCAACTCGGGGATCCTGCCATGATGTATGAGGCATTGATTACCGGTGGCTCAGTCGACCCAGGAGTCGATCGGCTGGTCATCGAACGTGCCCTCGCGGGTTACCTCGCCACTTACCAAGGAGGCGAGGTGTTGTCGGGCGACGGGTTGGCCGCCATGTTCCGGCTTGCCGCGGAACAAGGCATCGCGCTCCCCTCGCAAGCCTCGACGATGTTGCGCACTGTGGCAACGCTCTCCGGAACTTTGGAAGCGCTAGATCCCGACTTCCCCTTTGTCGAGCGAGTCTCCAACATCGCCGGGCTCGAAGTCCTGTCCCGCTTCAAGCCCGAGAATGCACGCAAAACCCTTCAGCGGGAGATGGCGGTCCTGCTCCCATTCGCCAAACGGCTACCCGCCCACGTCGAGCGCATCGCCACTCAGGTCGAGCGCGGAGAACTGAGTGCCCGTGTCAGCGTGTTGCAGCACCCCGGCGACGTGGCGGTGCTCGACAGGCTGCTCAGCCGCATCCTGTTGGTGATCAGTGCACTGGGGGTCCTGCTGGTCTCGGTCATCCTGTTGTCCTTCGGTGGCGGCACCGCACTCGGCGGAACCGAGCTCCGGCTGGCAGACCTGTTGGGGTGGGTGGGCCTCTTCAGCGGGACAGTCCTGCTGCTTCGCTCGTTGCTCGAGAGCTCTCGTCTCGCACCGTAGAACGGCAGCAGCGGCTGTCAGGGTTGAGCAGACCCCACTCACCCACCCAACAACCGCCTGACGGTCCACGACTCCTCCCTACACTGGTCAGATGTCACACGCGGTCGAGATCGAAAATCTGCACAAGGCCTTTGGGCAACACCAGGCGGTGGACGGGATCGATCTGCGGATCCCGAGCGGGGCGTTCTACGGCATTGCCGGTCCGAACGGCGCGGGCAAGACCACCACGATCCGCATGCTGACCGGGCTGCTCCGACC
>JBASAN010000384.1:0-2120 GCA_049650625.1 Ornithinimicrobium sp. | reverse complement strand
CGTGGAGTGGAGATGGCCGACCGATGACGAAGTACGCGCCCGACGGCACGAAGCGTCCGTGGTGGTGGCTGGGCGACTCGGTCAACTGGTGGTTCTTTGGAACTCAACTTCCGCTGCAGGTCTACTTATTGAGCCGGAGCGTCTTTCGCGGGTCCGACCACGGCAGAGCTCCTCGAATCGGCTGGACTTCTCCGAGCCGTGGATGAAAAGCAGCCGCCGGTCGGGGTCGAAGCGCATGACAATGAGTTCGTGCGTGGCGTCCTCCAGCTCCGCACTGTTCGCCCACGGCACCGCGGCGTAGCGCGACACGATGAACCAGGCGACGTTGCCGTCGTCACCCACCGTCAGCGCAGAAACGCGCGCGGCACCGTCCTCGAACAGTCCGGGGCCAAGCTCTGGGTCCCACCAGGTGCCGGGAGTGCGGTAGGCAACCGCGCTGCTGTTAGGCCGGAGCGTGGCAGTGGGAATCGCGCCGTTACCGGCGTCAAACGAGGTGCCGAAGGACGCCGCTCGCTCGGCCGCGACCGTGAGCCGCTCGCTCACGTCCCTCATGACGAGATTCCAGTCGGAGTCCTCTCGGAAAAGGTCGCTGAGCGGAGACATCGCACTCTGAGCGTCGCGGGCAGCGAACACCGATGCCGTACCGAGCGTGTCGTCGGCGGCCGTGCGTGTGAAACGCCCGACGAGCTGGATCAGCGGGTAAAGGCTCTTGCGCGGATCATGGAGCGCGGCGATCTTCAGCTGTGGCAGGTCGAAGCCCTCGCCGAGCATGTCCACGCAGATGACGATGCGGCTCTCACGTGAGCGAAGCGCCGCCAAAGCCAGACCCTTGGCCTTCACGCCCAGACCGCTGTGGATGACGGTCGGCATGAACTCGGAACCGAGGTCCTCGTACACGGCGAGGAGTTGCTCGGTGCGAGCAACCGAGCTGACGCGCGCCATCACGATGTGGTCGCGGCCCAACGCTCGGTCCTCCCGGAGACGCGCGACGGCGGCCTCGGCGATCGCTCGGTCCGGGTTGCGCAGCCTCACGATCGCCGTGTACTCAATGTGTCGGTAGTACCCGGCCTCCTGGGCCGCCGCCAGCGAGAAGCGGTAGTTCTGCCGACCCTGCAGTCCCTTGCGGTCGCGCCGATGCGGCGTCGCCGTGAATAGCAGCACCGGGCGGCCCGCGAACTGCTCGATCACGGCCTGCCACGTGGTCGCGGGCGCGTGATGGGCCTCGTCAACGAACAGGTGCGTGCTCCCTGAGAGCAGCACTGCGCGCGCCGCGTCGCTGCATGCCCTTAAGGAGTCAGGGGTTGCCACGATCACCTGGCTGGCCGAAATGAGCGCCTGCGCCTCCTCGACGCTGGAGACTCCGCGTTGCAGCTCGGCCACAGCGGGACGCAGCGCCGACTTCTCCACAATGCCCTCGCGCTGCAGGATCCCAAGGCTTAGGAACTTGCTAGCAATCTGCTCCCGCAGCGCATTGGTAGGGACGAGCACCATCAAGTGTGGGACGCGCTCGTGGACGGCGATGGCGAGCATCGACTCCGTCTTCCCCGTTCCCGTCGGCATCACGATCAGTCCGGGTTCGTCGCTGCTGGACAGGAAGTGTCCGACCGCCGCGTGCACAGCGCCAACCTGGGGGCGGCGGAGCGCACCTGTTCCGTCGTGCTCGCCAAAGCGAAATGCGTGTGCCCACGACCCGACGACGGCCTCGCTATCTTGCTGGGTCCGTTGGCCGGTCCACTCAGCCGTGGTCTCCTGCGCCAGTGGCTCGGTCACGAGCGCCAGCGGTCCGTCCGGGTCGCGAACCTGGGCCAGGGGCCAGCGGCCGTATGAGCAGAACGCGACGGCAATCCCGGTATCCACCGTGAGGGCGGTCTCGGGCACAAGCAGCTGACGGATGCTGTTCCGCCCGACGAGCACGGGCTCAGCCCACAGGTCGCCCGAGGCGAGCTCTGACGAGCTCAACTTTTCGGCACTATCGACGTCACCCGCGCCAGCACCCCCAGACGAGTTTCGGAGCACCCGCGCTCTGGCACACGGACGCAACGGCGAGCAGAAACCCAGCGAGGATAGCGCCGGAGATGCCTCCCGGACCGCCTCACGAACGCAGATGCCGCATCCGCTGA
>JBASAN010000383.1:0-10793 GCA_049650625.1 Ornithinimicrobium sp. | reverse complement strand
CCACTCCGGTGGGGGCGTACCGCGGCGCCGGACGTCCGGAGGCCACCGCCCTGATCGAACGCGCCATGGACCTCTACGCGTGCGAGATCGGCATGGATCCGGCTGAAGTCCGGCGTCGAAATCTCATCCGCACGATGCCGCACACGACAGTCACCGGCGCCGACTACGACTCCGGCGACTACGCGGCGGCCCTCGACGCCGTTCTGCGCGCGGCGGACTACCACGCGCTGCGATCCGAGCAGGCGGCTCGGCGCAGGAACCCGGAGTCGGCGCAGCTCGGTATCGGCTTGTGCAGCTACGTCGAGTGGACGGGGTTCGGGAGCGAGTACGCATCGTGTGAGATCGATGACGACGGAGTAGTGACCGTCTTCAGCGGGACCTGTTCGAACGGTCAAGGGCACGAAACCGCATACGCCCAATTGGTCTGTGGCCTCCTCGGGGTGGGACTCGATGAGGTCCGCGTCGTCCAGTCCGACACCACCCGGGTTGCCCGGGGCGCTGGCACGGGCGGCTCGCGCTCGCTTCAGGTCGGAGGCAGTGCGGTGAGCGCCGCCACCACACAGGTGCTCGACCAAGCACGTCGGTTGTCGGCCGAGCTTCTCGAGGCAGACCCTCAGGATGTCCTGGTGCACCCAGGGCAGGGCCTCGGCGTGGTGGGGGCCCCAGGCTCGGCCATCCCATGGAGTCGGCTGGCCCGCTCGGCCGGTGGAGGGGGGCTCTGGGCGGAGCAGGACTACGGGGCGGGGGGCTCCACCTATCCCTTCGGGGCACACCTCTCCGTGGTCGAGGTCGACATCGAAACGGGGGCTCCGCGACTACGGCAGCACGTCACGGTGGACGACGCCGGGAGGATCGTGAATCCCGTCCTGTTCGAGGGGCAGGTGCACGGTGGGATCGCCCAAGGCGTCGGACAGGCACTCTTCGAGGAGGTCCTCTTCGACGACACCGGGACGAACATTTCGGGCAACCTTGCTTCGTACCTGATGCCAGGAAGCCGCGACCTACCCCATTTCGAGACTCGACGGACCCAGACTCCGACTGACCGAAACCCGCTAGGGGCTAAGGGCATCGGAGAGGCAGGGACTATAGCGTCGACCGCCTCGGTGTGGAACGCGGTGATCGACGCGGTCTCCTACCTCGGAGTTCGCAGCATCGATATGCCGACCGCGCCGCATCGGGTGTGGGAAGCGATACGCGCGGCTACGACCGAGCCGCAGAAGTGACCTGACGGTTGCGATGAGCTCGCAGCACCAGGTCTCGGACGTGGTGTGCTCCTCCGCCACCGGTGATGGCCCGGTCCCGCTCCTCATCGACGTCCACGACCCAGTCCGAGTCCAACCGCTGCCGGACGTCGCCCACGCCCACGTAGTCGGCGGGATCGAACCGGGGAGCTTCGTCGACATGGGCGTGCTCGTGATCCAGAGCGTGGTGCACGAACAGCACTGTGCCCCCGCTGGACACCAGAGCGAGCAAGACCCCTTCGGTGTCGTGGTCGGGGGTATGCCGAAGAGCCGGATAGAGCGCCGACACCAGATCGAACGAACCGGCCCTGAAGTCGGCGTCCAGCAGGCCGCTGTGCACGAACTGCACGTCGACCCCCGCCTCAGCAGCGTGTGTTCGCGCGCGATCCAACGCGACGGTCGAGACGTCCAGTGCCGTCACGCGCCAGCCGTGTTGGGCCAACCAGATGGCATCGGCGCCTTCTCCGCAGCCGACGTCCAACACTCGACCCGGCGCCATGTCCGTGACCTCGGCGATCAGCGCCCCATTGGGCTCGCCGCTCCAGATCCGGTCCGACTCCGCATAGCGCTCATCCCACTCCTGGTGCTCATCCATACGGTCAGCCTGCCACGACAGACCTAGGCCGCCGTGAGCACACCGGCCTCCAGGCGCTGATAGCTGGTCTCCATACCGTCCGTCATACCGGTGCCGAGCACCATGTCGCGGATCTCAGCGTTCGGATAGGTGATCAGAATGGTGAGCAGGGTGTGGTCGTCGACCGGGGTCAAGGTCATCTCGTTGACGGTGCCCTCGCCAGGCATGCCGATCATCCGCTCTGTCGTCACCGAACGGGTGAACGGCGCGGACTCCAGGAGCTCGCCTTCGAACCCGAAGCGGTCTTCCCCGTTCTCCCACTCGTAGCGGTAGGTGTCGCCCACCCCGCCGGCGACGTCGCAGACGGGCATGGTCCAGCCATCCGGCCCCAACAGCCACTTCTGCAGAAGGTCCTTCTCGTGGTGTGCGCGCCAGACGAGCTCGGGGGACCCGTGGATGACGCGGCTCACGCGGACCTGGGTGTCGCTGAGGATCTGGGTCATGGTCGGTCGCTGGGAGGCGAAGGTCTGCAGGTCAGCGAGCACGTCGTCCATCTGCGACATGGCCCCCTTCATACCCTCCTCCATGCCCATCTCGACGAGGCTCTGGAGCTCCTCGGCGGTGGTGAAGTAGGTGGTTGTGGTGACTCGAGAGCCGTGGGGTGTCGGCTCGAAAGCGAACACCATCCGCATCGACGGCATCTCGACATTGGGCGAGCCGTCAGCATCAGCGAACCCATCGAGCACCTCGAACGACTGGTGCGGGGTCACCGAGAGCCACTGCCAGTAGCCGCGAGACACGTCGCCCTGGGGTCCGGTCATCGCATAGGCGGAGCGGCCTCCCGGTGCAGCGTCGTGGCGGGTGAAGATGGCGGGATAGGTCGGACATCCCCAGAACTTCTCGAGCTGCCGCGGGTCGGTGTAGGCCTGCCAAAGGCGCAGCACCGGCACGGTGAAGTCAGCGACGACAGTCATCGTCAGAGCAGTGGGGTCTTTGGTGACAGTGGTGACGGGCATGATGAGCCTTTCAGTCTTGAGGATCGTCGGCGAGCAGGTCGTCGAGGCGGGAGACGCGAGCGCGCCAGATGTCTTCGTATCGGTCCAGCAGGTCGCGGGTACGGGCTAGAGCCTCAGGATCTGCGTGCACCACTCGCTCGCGGCCCCGTGGTTCCTTGGTCACCAGCCCGGCCCCTTCCAGCACGGCTACGTGCTTCTGGACAGCGGCGAATGACATGTCGTAGGCCGTAGCGAGGGTGGACACCGAGGCTTCACCGGCCAGCGTGCGGCGCAAGATGTCACGCCGGGTCGCATCGGCCAAGGCCCCGAAGATCCGGTCGACCTCTGCGTCGCTGAGCTCTGTTCGTACAACCATAAGGTTGTACGTTAGTCACCGCGTTCGCCCGCGTCAAGAGTGCTGCCGGGAAGACGTTGCACGCCGTTAGAGTGGGACCACCGCCACCCCACCGCGTATGAGGAGTCTTGCTGTGTCTGATCAGGTCACCGTTCAGGTCGATGGCGACGACACGACGGTGGATGCAGGCACTACCGCTGCTGACCTGTTTTCCGGGGACCGCACCGTGGTCATCTGCCGGGTCAACGGCGAACTGCGGGATCTCAGCCACCAGGTGGCCCAGGCAGAGGTGATCGAGCCGGTCACGATCGACTCCCCGGACGGTCTGAACGTGCTGCGCCACTCGACGGCGCACGTGTTGGCCCAAGCCGTGCAGCAGACCTTCCCTGAGGCCAAGCTCGGCATCGGCCCACCGATCCGTGACGGCTTCTACTACGACTTCGACGTGGAGCAGCCCTTCACCCCGGATGACCTGAAGCGCATCGAGAAGACGATGCAGAAGATCATCAACGCGGGGCAGACCTTCCACCGGCGTCCCCTCAGCGACGACGCGGCCGCCGAGGAGCTCTCCGGTGAGCCCTACAAGCTGGAGCTCATCGGACTCAAGGGCGGGGCCGCCGGGGCCGCGGCCGAAGGAGCCGAGGTCGAGGTCGGCGGGGCCGAGCTGACCATCTACGACAACGTCGATCGCGCCGGGAATGTGGTGTGGGGTGACCTGTGTCGAGGCCCGCACCTGCCCAACACCAAACTGATCAGCAACGCCTTCAAGATCATGCGCAGCGCCGCGGCCTACTGGCGCGGCAGTGAGAAAAACCCCCAGTTGCAGCGCATCTACGGCACCGCCTGGCCCTCCAAGGCCGGCCTGACGGCATACCTGGAGCGTCTGGCCGAGGCCGAGCGCCGCGACCACCGCAAGCTCGGCACCGAGCTGGACCTGTTTTCCTTCCCCGAGGAGCTCGGATCCGGTCTGCCGGTGTTCCACCCCAAAGGTGGCGTCCTCAAGCGAGTCATGGAGGACCACGTCCGCCGACGGCACGTCGAGGAGGGCTTCGAGATGGTCGGCACGCCGCACATCTCCAAGGAGGCGCTCTTCCACACCTCGGGCCACTTGCCCTACTACAAAGACACGATGTTTCCGCCGATGCAGTTCGAGGGCAGCGACTACTACCTGAAGGCCATGAACTGCCCGATGCACAACCTGATCTACCGCTCCCGCGGACGGTCCTACCGCGAGCTGCCGTTGCGGTTGTTCGAGTTCGGCGCCTGCTATCGGTTCGAGAAGTCGGGAGTGGTCCACGGACTCACCCGCGTGCGCGGCCTGACCATGGACGACTCCCACTCCTACGTGACCCGCGAGCAGGCACCCGGGGAGATCCGGCATCTGCTGGAGTTCGTGCTGGGCATCCTCAGTGACTTCGGGCTGAGCGACTACTACCTGGAGCTGTCCACCCGCGGTGACTCCGACAAGTTCATCGGCAGCGACGAGGACTGGGAGGCAGCGACCTCGATGCTGCAGCAGGTTGCGGAGGAGTCGGGGTTGGAGCTCGTGCCGGATCCCGGTGGCGCCGCGTTCTACGGGCCGAAGATCTCGGTGCAGGCGCGCGATGCGATCGGTCGCACGTGGCAGATGTCGACGGTGCAGCTCGACTTCAACCAGCCGGAGCGGTTCGAGCTCGAATACCAGGCAGCCGACGGCTCGCGGCAACGACCGGTGATGATCCACTCGGCGAAGTTCGGCTCGATCGAGCGCTTCATCGGGGTGTTGGTCGAGCATTACGCGGGCGCCTTCCCTCCCTGGCTGTCCCCGGTGCAGGTCACCGCGATTCCGGTGGCGGAGGCCTTCGAAGAGCATCTCTTCGACGTGGCTGACGCGCTGCGCGCCGAGGGAATCCGTGTCGAGGTCGACATCTCGGACGACAGGTTCGCGAAGAAGATCCGCACGGCGCAGAAGTCGAAGGTGCCTTTCATGCTGATCGCGGGCGAGGAGGATCGAGCCGCGGGAGCCGTCTCCTTCCGCTACCGGGACGGCACGCAGAAGAACGGAGTGCCGATCACCGAGGCGGTGCGCGAGATCGTCGGTGCGGTCCGCGAGCGGCGTCAGGTCTGAGGCTGAGTCCGGCTCGGTCAGGGCCCCCGCGAAGACCACGCCCGCGAAGCCGACGTGAGCTATGGCTGCACCGTCAGGAGGCTCTAGTTCGTGACGGGTTCCAGCAGAAAGACGGGGATCTGCCGCTCGGTGTTGGCCTGGTACTCGGCGTAGGTGGGGAACGCCTCCACGCAGCGACTCCACCAGCGCTCCCGTTCGTCTCCGTCGATCTGGCGCGCCCGGGTGCGGGTGTGCGTCGTCCCGTCGTGCAGGCTCACGGCGTCGTCGGCGAGGAGGTTGTAGTACCAGTCCGGGTGGTCCGGTGCCCCTCCTTTGCTGGCCACGGCCGCATACACCCCGTCGTGCTCGACCCGCATCAACGGAACGCGTCTGAGCTTGCCGCTCTTGCGCCCACACATCGTCAGGACCATGACCCGGCGCCCTTGGATGCTCACCGCCGCCGTGTCACCACCGGCTGCGTCAATCTGCTCCAGCTGTTCGCGGACCCACTGCGTGGCGGGCGGGGCGTACTCGGACGGGTCGGGCCAGGAGTCGGTCGGTTCACGTGTGGTGTTCATAGTCCCGACAACGTCATCGTGCGTGCGCTCCTTCCCACGCCTCGCCTTTAGGATCGTCACCATGGCCGAGGCGGAGACAGACGAGCAGCACGGCGCGGGGGTGACCGACTCCGCTGAGTTCGCGGGCTCCCCGGATGGCTTCGAGCGGCTGTGGACCCCGCATCGCATGGCCTACGTGCGCGGTGAGAAGCCCGCAGCCGACAGCGGTGACGACTGCCCCTTCTGTGCCGCGCCGGAGCGCAGCGACGACGACGGTCTGATCGTGCATCGCGGTCAGCACTGTTACGTGGTGCTCAACCTCTTCCCCTACAACCCGGGACACATGCTGATCTGCCCGTATCGACACATCCCGCTCTACCTCGACCTCAGCGACGAGGAGACGGAGGAGTTCACCGCTTTGACCAAGGCGGCCCTGACGGCGCTCAACGCCGCCAGCTCGCCGGCGGGGGTGAACCTGGGGATGAACCAGGGTGAGGTCGCCGGTGCGGGCGTGGCTGCTCACCTGCATCAACATGTGGTGCCCCGATGGAGTGGCGACATGAACTTCCTGCCGATCATCGCCCAGACGAAAGCCCTTCCCATGCTCTTAGAAGACGTACGTGCTCAGCTCGTGGCGGCTTGGCCACAGCAGCCATGCTGAACCGCTACGCCCGCGCCTTCTTCTCCCGCTTGTTCACCCCGCTGGCGGCCGCGTTGCTCAAGCGGGGGATCAGCCCCGATGCGGTGACGGTCTTCGGCACGCTCGGGGTGGTCATCGGGGGAGTGGTGTTCTACCCGCTCGGTGAGCTGTGGTGGGGCAGCGTGTTCATTACGGTCTTCGTCTTCACGGACCTGCTCGACGGCAACATGGCACGACAGTCCGGGCGGTCGAGTCCCTGGGGTGCCTTCCTCGACTCCTCGATGGACCGCATCGGCGACGCCGCCATCTTCGGTGGTCTCACTCTGTACTTCGCCGGCCGCGGGGACAGTCTTTCCAACGCCTACCTGGCCCTGCTGTGCCTGGTCCTGGGCTTCGTGACCAGCTACGTGAAGGCCAAGGCGGAGAGCCTATCGCTGCGCTGTGAGGGTGGGATCGCCGAGCGGGCCGACCGGCTGACGGTGATCTTGGTCGCCACCGGGTTCGTCGGGTTGTTCCTGCCGATGTGGGTGCTGACCGTCGTGTTGGTCCTGCTCGCTCTGGCCAGCGCCTTCACTGTGGCCCAACGAGTAGCCATGGTCCATGCACAGACCAAGGGAGCCGTGTGAGTCCGGTCGCGGACCGCGTATGGCTGGAGGCGTTTCGGCTGGGCTGGCGAGGCACCCGCCTGCTTCCCGAGCGGGTGGCCTACCGGCTGTTCGACCTGATCGCGGTCGCCGCGCACGCCCGCGGGGTGAGTGACGCCAAGCGCATGCGGGCCAACTACGCCGTCGTGCGCCCGGACCTCTCCTCGAGTGACCTCGATGACCTCGTGCGTAACGGGATGCGCTCCTACATGCGCTACTGGTGCGACGCCTTCCGCCTTCCGGACCGCACCGCCGAGGATCTGGCTCGACGGGTGCGCTGCGAAGGGGACGGACCCGTGCGTGCCGATGTCCTGGCAGGCAGGGGACAGGTCTTGTTCCTGGGCCACCTCGGTAACTGGGACACCGCGGGTGCTTGGGCGAGCTGCCATCTCGCGCCGGTGACCACCGTGGCCGAACGGCTCAAACCCGAAGCCCTCTACGCCGAGTTCCTCGCGTTCCGCAAACAGCTGGGTATGACGATCCTGCCGCTGACCGGCGAGGACGACGTCTTCGGTCGGTTGGCAGCCGCGGTGGGGGCGGGCGCCTTCGTACCGTTGTTGGCCGATCGCGACCTGAGTCATCGCGGGGTCACCGTCGACTTCTGCGGCACGCAGGCCGCCATGGCTGCCGGTCCCGCGGCACTGGCCGTGAAGACCGGGGCCCCGCTGCGTCCGGTGGCCGTGCACTACGAACTCGACCCCGACCTCGGCGGTGGGCCCTCGACCCACCGGATCGTCATTCGCTTCGGGGAAGCGGTGAGCGACCCGGGCGGGCCGGACAGCGCCGCGCGGATCGAGTCGATGACCCAGCAGTGCGCCGACTACCTCGCCGTTGCCATTCGGGCACACACACAGGACTGGCACATGATGCAGCGGGTCTTCGTCGATGACCCGGTGCCGGACCACGCATGAGGGTCGGCCTGGTCAACCCCTACTCCCTCGACGTCCCCGGTGGGGTGCAGTCACACGTCGTGGAGCTGGCCCAGTGGCTGCGGCATTCCGGGCATGAGGTCAGTCTGCTCACCCCGGCCGAGCCGGACACCGAGCTGCCGGAGTATGCGGTCAACGCCGGACGAGCCGTCCCGGTGCGCTACAACGGCTCGGTGGCCCGGTTGGCCTTCGGGCCGGTGGTGGCCGCTCGGGTGCGGTCCTGGGTCGATGAGGGACGGTTCGACGTCGTGCACATCCATGAGCCCGCCAGCCCGAGTGTGTCGTTGCTCGCTTTGTGGGCCGTGACCGGGCCCATCGTCGCGACCTTCCACTCAGCGCAGGTGAAGTCGCGTTCACTCCGGCTGGCCGGACCCATGCTGCAGCCCGGGATGGACAAGATCTCTGGCCGCATCGCGGTCTCCCGGCAGGCCCAGGAGACCGTGTCCAGCCAGATCGGTGGTGAATGCGTGGTCATTCCGAACGGCGTCGACGTGGCCCGGTTCACCCGCGGCCCGCAGCGCGTCCCGCTCCGTCCGGGCACTACCGAGGAGATGGTCCGGCCACTCATCGTGTTCCTCGGTCGCTTCGACGAGCCGCGCAAAGGCCTCCCAGTGCTGTTGGCCGCGGTGCCGGACATCCTCGTGGCCTACCCGCAGGCGCGGATCGTCGTCGCGGGTCCCGGGGACCGCGAAGAGGTCCAGCGCGACCTGCCGCCGGCGGTCTCCGAGGTCTGCGACTTCATCGGGCCGGTGAGTGAGGACGAGAAGGTCGAGCTCTTGAGGAGGGCGGACGTCTACGTCGCACCGAACGTCGGCGGTGAGAGCTTCGGAATCATTCTGGTCGAGGCGATGGCTGCGGGAGCGCCTGTGGTGGCGAGCAACCTGCCGGCTTTCGCCGAAGTGTTGGACGGCGGAAGGGCGGGGATGCTCTTCGACTGCGGCGACCCACCGTCGCTGGCCGCAGCGGTGCTGCGCGTTGTGGGCTCGGCCCGCCTGCGCGCCGAGCTGTCCCGCGCCGGTCCGGCCCGGGCCGTTCACTTCGACTGGTCGCGGGTCGGGCGCCAGGTGCTGGCGGTCTACGACTCGGTCAGGCCGGCGGGCGGCGTCGTGGGGCGACACCGATCGTCGCTTCGCCGGACCCGGAGGGGGACCTGATGGAGACGGCGGCGGTCGTCGCGCTGGTGCTCGTTGCGCTTCTGGCTCTGGGTTGGTACCTGTCCTACACCGCCGTCCGCCTGGACCGCCTGCATACCCGTCTGGAAGCGACGGGGTCGGCGCTCGAGGCACAGAGCCTGCGTCGGTCACAGACGGCGATCGAAGTGGCCTACACCGGTGATGTCGACCCAGCCAGTGGCGCACTCTTGATCGACGCCGCGCGGACCTGTGCTGACTTCGAAGGTCCGTGGGACGCCGAGAGGTGTGCAGCCGAGAGCGCACTGACCGACCTGATGCGGTTGGTGATTCCGGTGCCCCCGGCTGAGCTGGAGGAGACGGCGATGCGGCTGCGACTGGCGCGGCGGTTCCACAACGAGGCCGTCGAGCAGACCGGGGTGGTGCGCCGACGCCTCGCCGTGCGGACCTTCCGCCTGGCAGGTCACACAGGGCTGCCGGAGCCGGTCCTTTTCGACGACGGATGGCCGCCACCGATCTGATCTGTGGGCCGTAGACTAAGGGGCTGGCTCACCCATACACGCGCGTGAGTCGTCCCCGCAATCAGCATGATGAAAGGCTTTCTGATGTCCCTCCCCGAGTCCGCACCCGAGCAGCGCAGCGGCACCACGCGAGTCAAGCGCGGGATGGCCGACATGCTCAAGGGCGGCGTGATCATGGATGTGGTCACGCCGGAGCAGGCCGTGATCGCCGAAGATGCCGGCGCTGTGGCGGTCATGGCCCTCGAGCGGGTCCCGGCAGACATTCGCGCCCAGGGCGGAGTCGCGCGGATGAGCGACCCCGACATGATCGCCGGGATCATCGACGCCGTCTCCATCCCGGTGATGGCCAAGGCGCGGATCGGACACTTCGTGGAGGCTCAGATCCTGCAGTCCATGGGAGTGGACTACATCGACGAGTCCGAGGTGCTGACCCCGGCGGACTACGCCAACCACATCGAGAAGTGGAACTTCGCCGTTCCTTTCGTCTGCGGCGCGACCAACCTGGGCGAGGCCCTGCGCCGGATCACCGAAGGTGCGGCGATGATCCGGTCCAAGGGTGAGGCAGGCACCGGCGACGTCTCGAACGCGACCATGCACATGCGCAAGATCGGCGGCGAGATCCGCAGGCTGCAGAGCCTGTCACCCGACGAGCTCTATGTCGCCGCGAAGGAGCTGCAGGCGCCCTACGACCTGGTCAAGGAGGTTGCCGAGGCGGGGTCGTTGCCCGTGGTCATGTTCACCGCTGGCGGCATTGCCACCCCCGCCGACGCGGCGATGATGATGCAGCTGGGCGCTGAGGGCGTCTTCGTGGGCTCGGGCATCTTCAAGTCGGGCAACCCGCAGGCTCGCGCTGAAGCCATCGTCAAGGCCACCACCTTCCACGATGACCCGGCCGTCCTGGCGCAGGTCTCGCGCGGGCTGGGTGAGGCCATGGTCGGGATCAACGTCGACGACATTCCGGAGCCGCACCGCCTCGCCGAACGCGGGTGGTGACGCCTCTCATCGGCGTCCTGTCGCTGCAGGGCGACGTCCGTGAGCACTGCCGTGCGTTGGCGGCTGTCGGCGCGCAGACCCTCCAGGTCCGTCGGCCGGCAGAGGTCGAGCAGGTCGATGGTCTCGTG
>JBASAN010000382.1:0-6561 GCA_049650625.1 Ornithinimicrobium sp. | reverse complement strand
GGATAAGGCACCCCGACGGGTGCGCGCTGCCGTGGCCTTGGGCTATGGAACCCGGTAGCGTCGGGGCCGTGACCCCTCGAACTCCCGAAACGCAGGCCACGATCGACCGCAGCTGGCTCCAGGAGGTAGGCCAGCACCCCATCGGACGGATCCCCGTCCTGGACGTCTCCCCTGCCGTCGACGGTGGGCAGCGCCCGACGGGATCGGTGGTGAACGAGCTCTTCACGGTGACCGCGACCGTGTTCCGCGAGGGACACGATGCCGTCAACGCCACAGTCGTCCTGACCGACCCCGAGGGCCAGGAGCACCACGTCGCGATGACCTGCCTGAATCCTGGTCTCAACCACTGGTCGACCACGATCTACGGCGACCGCGAGGGCCTGTGGCACTACCGGGTGGAGGGCTGGTCCGATCCCTACGCCACCTGGGACCACGACGCGACGATCAAGGTCGAGGCGGGAGTCGACGTCGAGCTGATGCTCGAGGAGGGCGCACGCATGCTCGAGCGCGCCCGGGACGAGGTGGAGCGCAGCGAGGCCGACACGCAGACCCTGAGCGAGGCGATCACCGCGCTGCGCGATACCGATCGCCCGCAGGAGGCCCGCCTGGCCGCCGGCACCGGCTCCACGGTGTCCCAACTGCTGCACAGGTCCCCGCTGCGCGACATGGTCAGCCCTTCGCACAGCTACGCCTGGCGGGTCGAGCGGCCTCTGGCGCTGACCGGCGCCTGGTACGAGATCTTCCCTCGCTCGGAGGGGGCCACGAGGGACGACGCCACGGGGGTATGGACGAGCGGGACGTTCGCTACCGCAGCGAAGCGCCTCCCGGCGATCGCCGAGATGGGTTTCGACGTGGTCTACCTGACCCCGATCCACCCCATCGGCACCACCAACCGCAAGGGCCCCAACAACACGTTGGACGCCTCGCCCAGCGATCCCGGCTCGCCCTACGCCATCGGAAGCGCCGAGGGTGGTCACGATGCGATCCACCCGGACCTGGGCGACTTCGACGACTTCGACGACTTCGTCGCCGCTGCCCAGGCGGAGGGACTCGAGGTGGCCATGGACCTGGCCCTACAAGCCGCTCCGGACCACCCCTGGGCCAGCGAGCACCCGGAGTTCTTCACCACTCGCGCGGACGGCAGCATCGCCTACGCCGAGAACCCGCCGAAGAAGTACCAGGACATCTACCCGATGAACTTCGACAACGACCCGGCCGGGAGCTACGCCGAGATGCGCCGGGTCGTCCAGGTCTGGATCGACCACGGAGTCAAGCTGTTCCGCGTGGACAACCCCCACACCAAGCCCGTGGAGTTCTGGCAGTGGCTGATCGCCGATGTGGCACGGGACCACCCCGAGGTCATCTGGCTGGCCGAAGCCTTCACCAAGCCCGCGATGATGCACACCCTGGGCAAAGTCGGGTTCCAACAGTCGTACACCTACTACGCCTGGCGGCACTCCGCCTCCGAGATGCGGGAGTACCTCACCGAGCTCTCCGGCGACGCCGCGGCATACATGCGTCCTTCTTTCTGGCCCACGACACACGACATCCTGACGCCGTTCATGCAGTACGGCGGCCCCACCGCCTTCAAGCTGCGAGCCGCCCTCGCGGCCACGCTTGTGCCGACCTACGGGATCTACGCCGGCTACGAGCACTGCGAGCACGTCGCCCGCCCCGGCGCCGAAGAGCAGATCGACAACGAGAAGTACGAGTACAAGAACCGGCGGTGGGATCTGGACGGCCCGGACGGCGGCACCGGGGCGGCGCAGGGTCGCCCCAACCTGGCGCCGTACCTGGCCACCCTCAACCGGGCACGAAAGGAGCACCCCAGCCTGCGGTGGCTACGCAACATCACCTTCCACAGCGCGGATGACGAGAACATCCTGGTCTATTCCAAGCGCGGTGGCGGCGCTCATGACGGTTCCGACCATGACACGGTGATCGCGGTCGCCAACCTGGATCCGCACGCGCTGCGTGAGTGCATGATCAACCTGAACATGCCTGCCCTGGGACTGGACTGGCATGACGGCTTCATCGCTCATGACCTCATCACCGGCGAGCAGTGGAACTGGGGCAGCCGTAACTTCGTGCGCCTCGGCGTCGGCGCCGAGCCCGTCCACCTGATCCACGTCCGGAGGTTCTGAGATGGTGCGCGGTCTCAACCTGTACCAACCGGGGTTGAAGAACGACCCCGACTGGTATCGCAAGGCGGTCTTCTACGAGGTCCTGGTGCGGGCCTTCGACGACTCCACCGGCACCGGTTCCGGTGACTTCAGCGGGTTGATCGGGCGGTTGGACTACTTGCAGTGGCTCGGAGTCGACTGTCTGTGGATCCCGCCCTTCTACGCCTCACCTCTGCGGGACGGCGGCTACGACGTGGCCGACTACACCGCGGTGCTGCCCGAGTTCGGCACCGTGTTGGACTTCCAGGAGCTGATCTCCGCAGCCCACGCCCGCGGGATCCGCATCATCACCGATCTGGTGATGAACCACACCAGCGACCAGCACCCGTGGTTCCAAGCGTCCCGATCCGAGCCCGACGGTCCGTACGGTGACTTCTATGTGTGGTCCGACACCGACGACAAGTACGCCGACGCCCGCATCATCTTCGTGGACACCGAGGTGTCCAACTGGACCTTCGACTCTGTGCGACGGCAGTTCTTCTGGCACCGGTTCTTCGGCCATCAGCCGGACCTGAACTTCGAGAACCCGGCGGTCCAGGAGGCCATGTTCGACGTCGTGCGCTTCTGGCTCGACATGGGTATCGACGGCTTCCGGCTCGACGCCGTGCCCTACCTCTTCGAGGAGGAGGGCACCAACTGCGAGAACCTCGACGGCACCCACGCCTTCCTGGCCGACCTGCGCGCCATGGTCGATTCCGAGTACCCGGGCCGGGTCCTGCTCGCCGAGGCCAACCAGATGCCCAACGAGGTGGTGGACTACTTCGGCACCGAGGAACGGCCCGAATGCCACATGTGCTTCCACTTCCCGGTGATGCCGCGGTTGTACTACGCGCTGCGTGAGGAGAAGGCCGAGCCGATCATCCGGGTCATGGAGGAGACTCCGGAGATCCCTGCCGGCACCCAATGGGGCACGTTCCTGCGGAACCACGACGAGCTCACCCTGGAGATGGTCTCCACCGAGGAGCGCTCGGCGATGTACGGCTGGTACGCCCCGGACCCCCGGATGCGAGCCAACATCGGCATCCGCCGACGACTGTCCCCCCTGCTCGACAACTCCCGCAGCGAGATCGAGCTGATCAACGCCCTGCTGCTCTCCCTACCGGGCTCCCCCTGCCTCTACTACGGCGACGAGATCGGCATGGGCGACAACATCTGGCTCGAGGACCGCGACGCGGTGCGCACGCCGATGCAGTGGACCCCCGACCGCAACGCCGGTTTCTCCACTGCCGACCCGGGCAAGCTGTACTCCCCCGTGGTCTCGTCGCTGGTGTACCACTACAACAGCGTGAACGTCGAGGCGCAGATGGCCTCGGGCAGCTCGTTACTGCACTGGACGCGGGGCATGTTGTCGGTGCGAGCTGCGCACGAGGTCTTCGGGACCGGCGCGTTCGTGTTGTGCGAGTCGGACAACGACGCCGTTCTGGCCTTCGTGCGGATCCTGCCTCCTGGCGACCCCAAGTCGCGCGACGGCTACCAAGCGGTGCTGTGCGTGCACAACCTCTCCTCCAGACCGCAGGCGGCGGTCATCTCGACCCCCGAGCGACTGCAGGGAGTGCTGACCTACGACCTCTTCGGCGGGGTGGGCTTCCCCAATGTCAACGACACCGGGACCATCCACCTGACCTTCGGCTCTCGGGACTTCTTCTGGCTCGGCCTGGCTGCAGACGATGGTGAGTTCGATGAGTGACCCGGATCTTGTCCAGCTCTTGGCCTCGTGGATGCCGGACCAGCGCTGGTATGCCGGCAAGGGGCGACGCCCGAGCCTACGAGAGGTGGGCGTGGTCACGTTGGCGCAGCGTGGCGACACCGGGGACGACGGCCTGGCCGCGCTGGAGGTCCGTACCCACTTGATGGTGGACGAGTCGGCCTCCCCAGCGGCCGAGGGCACGTTGTACCAGGTGCCGTTGACCTACCGACGGCACCCACGCCCGGAGCTTCTCGACGCGCTCATCATCAGCACCGGCACACACCACGTCTACGACGGCACACACGACCCTGCCTACGCCCAGGCGGTCCTGGACCTGATCTCCTCCGGCGGGACGGTCGGCGGTCAGGAGCACACGCACGAGGTGTCCGTCAGCGGCGTCGGGTTCCGTCCGGACCAAGACGCCGAGGTCGTCCGGGCGGCCGTCCTCAGTGGCGAGCAGTCGAACACCTCCATCATCGTGCAGACACGGCCCCTGGCTCAGCCCGAGGGGGAGGAACCCACGCGTCCGTGCATCGTCAAGGTTTTCCGCGTGCTGCACGACGGGGAGAATCCGGACGTCGTGGTGCAGGGGGCGTTGGCTCGTGCCGGATCCACGCTGGTGCCGAGTCCCCTGGGCCACCTGGAAGGAAACTGGGCCCTCAACGCCGAGGACGAGACCGCACGCGGGCACGGGCATCTGGCCTTCGCTCAGGAGTTTCTCACCGGAGTGCAGGACGCCTGGCGCACCGCCCTCGTGGCAGCGCGCGACGACGAGGACTTCACCGAGCGCGCCTTCGCGCTCGGCGAGGCGACGGCCCAGATGCACGGCATGCTGGCCCAGACCATGGGCAGTGAGCCCGCCAGCGACGAACGCCGGGAGGCCTTGGTCCGCCAATGGCAGCGGCGCGGCGAGGAGGCCCTGGTCGAAGTACCGGACCTGCAGCGTTTCTCCGAGGGCATCGCCGACGTGTTCGCGCGGGCCACAGAGGTGTCCTGGCCCGCACTGCAACGGGTGCACGGGGACTATCACCTCGGGCAGGTCCTGGACTCCCCCGAACGCGGCTGGGTGCTACTGGACTTCGAGGGCGAGCCGATGCGGCCCCTGGCCCAGCGCTCTCTACCCGACCTGGCCCTGCGCGACGTGGCCGGAATGCTGCGTTCCTTCGACTACGCGGCCGGCTCGATAGACCAGGAGCACGACCTGGACCGCTCGCACTGGGCCGCCGGAGTGCGTAAGGCGTTCTTGGACGGCTACACCGCCGCCTTGGGAGAGGACCCGAGAGAGCAGCAGGCACTGCTGAGCGCCCTCGAGCTCGACAAGGCTCTGTACGAGGTGGTCTACGAGGCGCGCAACCGGCCGACCTGGGCCGCCATCCCTATCCAAGCAATCGACCGACTGTTGGACGCGAGCGCCGTCGCCACCCAGCACGACCATGCCCGTGAGGACTCAGCCCCACCCGCGCCCAACTCGACCACCCCGACACAGGAGACCACCGTGAGCACATCGACCGGCCCCGAGGCCAAGCCACTGCCGATGAACGAGGTGGAACAGCTGATCCGCGGGCAGCACGGCAACCCCCACTCTCTGCTCGGAGCTCACCCGCACGACGGCGGGGTCACCGTGCGCACGATGAGGCCGATGGCCGAGAGGGTGGAGCTGTTGCTCGCCGACGGCAGTCGCGTGCCGATGGAGCATGAGACCCACGGGATCTTCGTCGCCGTGCTCGACACCGACGCCGTGAGTGACTACCGACTCGAGGTCACCTGGGGCGATGGGGTGGCCCACCGCCAGGATGACCCCTACCGTTTCCTCCCGACCCTCGGGGAGATGGACCAGCACCTCATCAACGAGGGCCGTCACGAGCAGCTGTGGACGGTGCTAGGAGCCCACGTACACCGCTACGACGGGCCGATGGGCGAGGTCGTGGGCACGTCCTTCGCGGTATGGGCCCCGAACGCCACGAGCATCAACCTGGTCGGTGACTTCAACCACTGGGACAACTCGAGCCTGCCCATGCGGGCACTGGCGAGCTCCGGCATCTGGGAGCTGTTCGTGCCCGGAGTCGGTGTCGGCAGCCGCTACAAGTTCGACATCACCGGCCCCGACGGAAGCCGCATGATGAAGGCCGATCCCATGGCCCGAGCCGCAGAGGTCGCCCCGGCCTCGGCCTCGATCGTCACCGAGACCACGCACGAGTGGAACGATTCGGCGTGGGTGGAGCAACGAGACAGCACGCCCGCGGTGACGGCGCCGATGAGTGTCTACGAGGTGCACCTCGCCTCGTGGCGGCAAGGGCTGAGCTTCAGAGAGCTGGCGAGCCAGCTGGTCGACTACGTCAGCGAGCTGGGGTTCACGCACGTCGAGTTCATGCCGGTGATGCAGCATCCGTTCGGCCCGAGCTGGGGCTATCACGTCACCGGCTACTACGCGGCCGACGCGCGGCTCGGCGACCCGGAGGACCTGAAGTTCCTCATCGACGCTCTGCACCAAGCCAACATCGGCGTGATCCTGGACTGGGTGCCAGGGCACTTCGCCACCGACCCTTGGGCCCTTTCGCGGTTCGACGGCACGGCGCTCTACGAACACCCGGACCCCCGGAAGGGGTGGCACAGCGAGTGGGGCTCCTACGTGTTCGACTTCGGCCGCCCCCAGGTCCGCAACTTCCTGGTCGCCAACGCACTGTTCTGGTT
>JBASAN010000381.1:0-11373 GCA_049650625.1 Ornithinimicrobium sp. | reverse complement strand
GATGAGCCAGTACCCCGTAGACGACGAAGAAGAGCAGGCCCCCCACCGCGAGCGTGACGAGCGCCGCCACCTTGCCGTCCAACACGGCATACACCCCCCTTTGTATGCCGACCGTCGGGATAGCGGCGACCAGTGCGGCCGCGAGCGCCCGCAGGTACGTGCGGCGGACGTCACCCAGTGCGAGCGCTCCGATGCGACGACGCACCCACAGCACGCCCAGGGCAGCAGCCGCGATCTGGGCCAGCGCCTGACCCCCAGCAATCCCCATCGCGGTGAACTGCGGTGGGACCAGGGCCGCGGCTGCGATGGCCACCACCGAGATGCCGGTGATCATCAGCTGCAGCTGGAACGGGGGGCGACCCTCCTGGTAGGCGTGGAAGATGCGTTGGGAGAGGAGATACACCCCGTAGGGCACCAGGCCGACCGTCAGGATCATCACGATGGAGGCGATGGCCTGGGTGGCCTCCGACCCGCTGAGCAACAGCAGCAGCGCCGTGACCTGGGGGGCCAGGATGATCATCGCGATCGAGATCGGGATCATCGCGGCGCCGAGGAGTCGCAGGCCATGGCGATACTGATCAGCCAGCGCACGGCGGTCGTCGGCGGCCGCGGCCCGGGACAGCCGGGGCAGCATCGCGGTCAACAGGGACGTGGCGATGAGCGAGTGCGGCAGGATGAAGATCAAGAAGGCGTTGTCGTAGGCGAACTTCCCGGGCACCCCGTCCTGCAGGATGCTGGCGCGGTTGATGGCGTTCGACGCGAAGAGCAGACCCAGTTGCGAGACCGCGATGATGGCCAAGGTCCACAGCGCCATCCGGGACGCCGAGCCCAAACCCACCCCGCGGAATCCCCAGCGGGGCCGATAGCGGAAACCGCTGCGCCATACCGGTTGGATCAAGACCGCCGCCTGCACCACGATCCCCAAGGTCGCCGTGCCACCGAGCAGCCAGATCATCGAGCTGGTCCAGTCACCCAGAGGCAGTGACCCGGCGTTGGGATAGGTCACGGTGAAGGCGATCAACCCGGCGATGGCCACGATGTTGTTGGCCACCGGTGCCCACATGTAGTAGCCGAACTTCTCCTGGGCGTTCAGGATCTGCCCGAGCAGCGCGTAGGCACCGTAGAAGAAGATCTGGGGGAGGCAGAGATAGGCCAACGCCACGGCGAGGGCGAGCTGGTCCCCGGTCCAGCTCAGGGCGTAGAGCTTCGTCAAGAGCCACGCGCTCGCGGTGGCGATCACCGTGATCCCGACGATCGCGGTCAGCGCGAGGGTGATCAGCCGGTCCGTGAAGTCGCGGCCCCTGTCCTCACGGGACAGTGCCCGGGTGAGTTGGGGGACGAACACCACGTTGAGCACTCCGCCGGCCAACAGCAGGTAGATGGTGTTGGGCAGAGTGTTCGCGGTCTGCCAGATGTTGGCGGCTTGGGTCAACGACCCGATGGCACCGGCGAGCAGGGCGATACGCACCAATCCCAGAACTCGTGAGACGAGGGTCCCGGAGGCCATCAGGGCACTGGAACGGGCCAGGCTCGCCGAGGAACTACCGGAGGTATCGCTCACGACCCTGTCCTCTCTGCGGGTGACGCTGGCCCGGCGGCGGCCGGAGGGCGGCGGATGGCTCGGGCGAGGCCGAGGATCAGGATCACTCCGGCCACGCCCCCAAGGACCCAGTAGATCCAGATGCCCGTGGGACGGACCTGGACGCCGACCTCTTGCATCTCGCCGATCTGCAGGCCACTGGGAGCGGACAGACTGGCGCGCACGGGCACCTCGCCGGCCGCGACGGCGCGGGCACGGAACTGCACCGTGGCCCTGCTCTGCGGGCCGATGGTGATCGGGCCGGGTTCCTCGATGATCCGCAGCCTGCCGTTGCCCGGCACGAGGTCGAGGCTCAGGTCCTGCACCGTGATGGGCAGATCGTTGACGATGGTGATCTGGATGAGGCCCTCCTCGGCCAGGAAGTTCACGGTGGTCGGGTTGATGCTGACGCCGTCGATGATGGTCGCCACCTGCGTCTCCAACTCGGTCAAGGGCACCGACCAACCGTCGGGATTCTCGCGCCACCGTGCGGAGTAGAGACTGTTCAAGATGGGCTCCCACTGCTCGACGGCCCCGCCGCGAGGCACCACAGCGGCCAACTGAGCCAACGTCGACCGCACCGACTCGATCCGGGCGACTCGAGCGCTGGTTAAAGGACTATCGGCGGGACTGACCGACGCGCTGTCCCCGGTGAGCGATACCGCGCCCCCGGCGCCCAGCAGGGGGTCTGCTGGGACCTGGGTGATCCAGGGGGCGACCGCCAGGGCCTCACCCAGGTCCGCCGCGGTGCGCGGGTCCACCGGGGCGTCACGTGTCGGAGCGATGACCACCGCACCCGGGTCGGCGGGGGAGCGCTGGTAGCGCGCCAACGTGCGAGCCAGGAGCAGCTGGATCTGCTCGCCGTCGCTGTCGGCCTCCGGCAGGTTGCTGACCAACGCGCTGAGGCTCTCGTCGTAGCCGAGCAGGGTGACCTCCCCGGTGGCGGTCGCCGTGAAGCCGTTCGGGCGGGCGTTCCGGCCTTCGCCGTCGGTGAAGGCCGAGCGCGGCACGACCGTGGTCGAGACGTCGAGGTTGGCGGACAGACCCGTGAGGTCACCGAGTTGATCTCGGCTGAGGCGGGGCCACAGCGGCCAGGTGACGTCCTGTCGACCGCGCTCGAGGAGCCGGTCGGCATCCAGGACGGAGGGCGGAAGGGGTGCTCCTAGCACCGCGTCGACCACGTCGGCGTCGACGCCCACATCGATCATGGCGGCGACGTCCGGGTCAGCAACCGGAAGCCACCACAGCTGGTCCGTCTCGAGGTCAGCGAGCTGCCGTTGCAGCGCCAGCTCGGCCTCCTGCACCTGGGTCAGGTCGTCCGGCACGTCGAGAGTAGCGACGGCGTCCTCGGGCACCGGCAGGCCACTGGGAGCGCTCAGGTCATCCGGTGAACCTTCGGCGTCGCCGGTGGCGCCGGGAGAGTCGCTCGGGTCGGAGGCCGGGAGGTTGGGGTCGGTTGCCGTGGAGTCCGGCGGGCTCGTCGTGGGTTCCGGGAGCGGAATCGGCTCGGGAGCCGCTGACACGTCTGCGGCTGGGGCCAGGGGCACCAACAGGGAGGGATCGACGAGGAACGTCGCATCGTAGGCCGACAGTCCCGCCAACCAGGCTCGGGTGGAAGACTCCTCGCCGACGACGTCGAGCCAGGCTCGAGTGCGGTCGCTCCCGGTCTCGGCGGTGAGGTCGGGATCCGGTGGGACCGTCAAGGGCAACACCCACGAGACGTCGAGCGGGTCGTCGGCCGCCGTGTCGCCGAACCAGGGCAGCACCGTCCGCAGCTCGCCCGGCGTGGACCCGTCCGCGGCCCGCACCTCCAAACGCAGCGGCAACGAGGCGAAGGTGAAGGGCGGCGCGATCGTTTCCCCGGAGACCACCACGTAAAAGTCTCGCCCTTGTCCAGGATCGAGGGTGCGGGACAGATCGGCCGACCCGGCAAGCTCGGTCGTCTCCCCCGCATCGTCCCCGGAGACCCAACCGTCCAGCGCCGCGTCGGTGTCCAGCGCGCGGTATGCCGTCAGGAGTCGGACCTCCTCGACCTGCACCGTCACATCGGAGACGTTCTCGACCCTGCCTTGGACCGCCCAGGACTGCCCAGGTCGCAGCACGGTGGGGACCACCTGGTTCAGCGTCAGCTCGACTTCGGAAGCGTCCTGAGAGGGCACCGCGGCTGCGCTGACGGCGAGGGCGGGCAGCGCGGTCAGCGGAGACGAGACACCGATCAGGAAGACGAGCAAGACGCTCATCAGCCGGCGCCGACCCACCACGCAGCGGGACGGTCCAGCCCAGGACATCATGGCTCGGCGGGACACAGGGGCGGGTTCTATCGCCGTGCTCAGACGTGGCCCGCCAGGCGCTGCCAGGCGAGTTGGGCAATGCGGCGTTCGTTCGGAAACGTCAGCATCCGGTGCGCTTCGTCGAGATGCACCCAGACGGCGTCGATGGCCTCATGGTCCGGGTCATCCTCGATGGTCAACGACCCTCCGGTGGCCTCCAAAAGGTAGTGATGGACCATCTTGTGGATCCGGTGCTGGGGGGTGGAGAACCAGTACTCGATGGTCCCGAGGGTGACCAACACCCGCCCGACGATGCCGGTCTCTTCGGCGACCTCCCGCTCAGCGGTCTGCGCCAAGGTCTCGCCGGGCTCGACGTGGCCCTTGGGCAGGCACCACTCGATCCGCTGGCTGCGGTTGCGTCTAGCGATGATGGGCACGCGGGCGCGGCCCTCGAACACGTCGACCATCACCCCACCGGCCGAGGTCTCCTGCACCGCCACACCCCGCCGGGTGGGGCGGGTAGGTCGCGGCGAGAGGGTCATCGGGCCACTGTATCGAGCGGGTTGCTGGGCAGGCTGGGATCTGCTGCCGATGTCGCGGATCGGAGCCGGATCGGGCCGTAGGGTAGGTGACCGTGTCTGACTCCGTGGCTCACGCCGAACTGCTGGCTCGTGCAGTGCGACAGCTGTCCGCGACGCTGGACTCCATCGCCGGGCTGAGCGAGGCCTTCGCGGCCGCGGGTCATGAGTTCGCGCTGGTGGGCGGACCGATCCGCGATGCGTTTCTGGAACGGACCTCTCCAGACTTGGACTTCACCACCTCGGCTCGACCCGAGCAGATCGAGGCGATTCTTCGTCCCTGGGCCGACCACGTCTGGGACGTGGGTCGGGCCTTCGGCACCATCGGTGGCCGTCGCGGGGACCAGGTGGTGGAGATCACCACCTTCCGCGCGGATGCCTACGACGAGGAGTCGCGTAAGCCGATCGTCGCCTTCGGGGATTCGCTGACCGATGACCTGGTGCGGCGTGACTTCACGATCAACGCCATGGCCTTGCGGCTGCCCGAACGCATCTTCGTCGATCCGCACGGGGGGCTGGACGACCTGGCGGACATGATGTTGCGGACCCCCCATACGCCGCAGGTCTCCTTCTCCGACGACCCGCTGCGGATGATGCGTGCCGCCCGCTTCGTCTCCACCCTGGGCGTGCGGGTGTCGTTCGCCGTGGCCGAGGCCATGTCGGAGATGGCTGAGCGCCTGTCGATCGTGTCGGCGGAGCGGGTGCGCGACGAGCTGAACAAGCTCATGCTCGGCACCAACCCCCGGGCGGGCTTGGAGATCCTGGTGGACAGTGGGCTCGCTGACGTGGTGCTTCCGGAGATCCCGGCTCTGCAGCTCGAGGTCGACGAGCACCATCGGCACAAGGACGTCTACCAGCACTCGTTGCAGGTGCTGGAGCAGGCGATCGCCCTCGAAAGCCCTCCCGGGTCGACAGGCCCGGACGATGTGCCTGGCCCGGACCTGGTCCTGCGGCTGGCAGCCCTGTTGCATGACATCGGGAAGCCGGACACTCGACGCTTCGAGGGCGGTGGCGGGGTCAGTTTCCACCATCACGAGATGGTCGGCGCCAAGCTCACCCGGTCTCGCATGCGGGCCCTTCGCTACGACAAGGACACGACGAGGGCCGTCTCCCGGTTGGTGGAGCTGCACCTGCGTTTCCACGGTTACGGGGGTGGTGAGTGGACCGACTCGGCCGTGCGCCGGTACGTGGCTGACGCCGGACCCCTGCTCGGTCGCCTGCACCGGTTGACCCGGTCAGACTGCACGACGCGCAACAAGCGCAAGGCCGCGAGACTGTCCGCAACCTACGACGACTTGGAACGACGTATCGATCTGCTGCGCTCCCAGGAGGAGACACAAGCGATCCGCCCCGAGCTCAACGGCAATGAGATCGCCGAGGTCTTGGGTATCAAGCCCGGTCCCGTGCTGGGTCGGGCCTACAAGCATCTCCTGTGGCTGCGGATGGAACGGGGCGAGATCGGCCGTGAGGCCGTGGTCCAGGAGCTGCGCAGCTGGTGGGCGGAGCAGGACGAGTCCACGCCACCATCGATAGGTCTCGGGTGACACCTTCGGCGGCGGCGGAGCACACTGGGGTCATGCGTTGCGTCATTGTTGCCGAGCACGGCGGTCCGGAAGTTCTCACCCTCACCGAGCGCGACGTGCCGTCGCCCGGACCGGGCGACGTCGTCGTGGAGGTAGCTGCCGCAGGGGTCAACTTCATCGACATCTACCAGCGCAGTGGCGCCTACCCGATGGAGCTGCCCTACGTCGTGGGCTCGGAGGCAGCAGGCACGGTCACGGAGGTCGGCTCGGAGGTGGACTCCCTCGCAGTGGGTGACCGGGTGGCCTGGGCCATGGTCCCCGGGAGCGGCGCCACGGAGTATGCCGTCGTGCCGGCGGAGCGGGCCGTTCCGGTGCCGAAGGGGGTGGAGCTCCGGACCGCGGCTGCTCTGATGCTTCAGGGGATGACCGCGCATTACCTGGTCGAGTCCACGTTCGCCGCGCGGCAGGGCCAGGCGGCGGTGGTGCATGCGGCGGCCGGTGGGGTCGGACTGCTGCTGTGCCAGATGTTGGCACGCAAGGGAGTGCGGGTCATTGCCACGACGTCGACCGCAGAGAAAGCCGAGCTGGCGCGAAGCGCCGGTGCCGACGAGGTCGTGATGTCCCGACGTTCGGCGCAGGACTCCCCGCAGGAAGCGGCGACGATGTCGGAGCAGGTGCGCTCGTTGACTCAGGGCGAAGGAGTCGACGTGGTCTACGACGGAGTGGGTCAGGCGACCTTCGAAGAAGGACTGCACGCGCTGAAGGTGCGGGGGACCATGGTGCTGTTCGGAGCGGCCAGCGGTCCGGTGCCCCCGCTGGACCCCCAGGTGCTGAACCAGCGCGGCTCCCTGTTCCTGACTCGGCCCAGTTTGGCGCACTACCTGCAGGACAGGAAAGAGCTCCTCTGGCGGGCGGGGGACGTCCTGGCCGCCGTGCAGCGTGGTGAGCTCAACGTGCGCATCGGTGGGGAGTACCCGCTGGAGGGCGTCGCGCAGGCCCACGAGGACCTTGCCTCGGGTGGGACCACGGGCAAGCTGGTCATCCTGCCCTGACCGGCTCCCGGTCTTGTTCCTCCAGCGCCTGCTGTGGCGCGGTGTCGTCCCGGGTCGACCAGACGCGCAGCAGCACCCACGACCAGGCCAGGGCACGGGCGAGCACGGTCAAGGAGTAGGCGTCCCCCGGAAGCCCGCGGCCAGGGTCGGAGCCGAAACCGATGTACAACCAGACGGCCTCGAAGTGGACGATCTCGACCCCAGCCCAGATCAGATGGTCGCGCCAGGGCAGGGCTGACATGGCGAGGAAGGGCAGCATCCAGAGCCCGGTCTGGACCGACACCGTCTTCGCGGTCAGCACGACGATGAGCATCATCGGGGCGGCGAGCGCGACGATGTAGGCGGTGTCGTGGCGAGATGGTCCGCGACGCACCAACCACCATCCGGTCACGGTCGCGACAGCCCACCCGGCCAGCGCGACGGACGTGGCGGCGGTCACCGACACCGTCCAGCCGTGCAGACCGGGCACCAGGCTCGTCCCGCCATACCCCGGGGCGCTGGAGAGCCATCGACGGGGCGCCAGCAGCATCGGCTCTCCGAGCACGACGAGAAAGGGAAGGTAGAGGCCCACCGCGCTCGCGACCGCCGCCACCCCCGCCTGAAGCGCGCGGTGAGTCTGATCGTGCCGTTGAGCAACGAGGACGATGGCGAGCAGGAAGACCAACGGGTAGGGACGAAAAAGGAACGCCATCCCCAGCAGAAGTCCGGACCAGACCGGGTGGGCCCGATGCCAGGCCCAGAGTGCCCAGATGACAAGGACGACCGCACACAGGTCGACCGAGATCAACGCCAGGATCGCGATGACCGGGCTGACCGCGAGGTGGGCACTGCGCCATGGACGACCCGGCTGCAACGCGACGATCGCAACAACGGCACTGGCGACCAAGACCATTGCGACCAGCGCCCAGAGCCCGAAGATCCACTGTTGCGCAGTGCGGTCCCCGCCGGAGTAGGGGGAGACCATGGCCAAGGCCCACATCACCAGCCCTGCTCCCAGAGGTTGGTCGCTGGGGGACTCGCCGGTGTAGGGCAACGAGCGGTTGGCCAGTGCCGAGCTGACGTTGACGACCGTGACGTCGGAGTAGCAGGCACGCCAGAACTGGTCCGGGTCCACCCACCCCTTGACGACGCAGTGCCCCTTTTGAAAGACCCCCAGGCTGAGCACGGCGGCGCCCATCAGGATGACGGCGGCAGCGACCCCCGCCAGGCCGCGGGTCCCGACGACGGCGTGTCGACCTAGCGGTCCACCAATGACGTTGCTGGCCATCCGCACCACGGGGTCGGTGCGGGAAGGTGACACGTAGCCCAGGGGCGGTGACCTATCCGCCATCGACCGGGTCGGTGTCACCGCCACCGTTATCGCCGCCACCGTTGTTACCGCCGCCGTTGTTCGATCCGCCGCTGCCGTTGCCACCATTGCCGTTGCCAGCCCCGTTATTGCCGGCCCCGGTGTCACCGCCGCGGTTGTTTCCGCCACGGCTGTTGCCGGATCCGTTGCTGGTTCCGGCGTCCTGTCCGTCCGTCGTTCCTGCGGACGACTCCGACTCGGTGGGTTCCTCGGGCTGAGTCTGCGTGGGCTCAGGCTCGGTCGTCTCGGACGGTTCCGGCTCCTGCGTCGTCTCGGTGGGCTCGGTGGTCTCGGTCTCGGTGACCGTTTCGGTCTCCGTTTCCGTCTCGGTGGTCGGGCTGGGTTCCTCAGTAGTGGGCTCAACCGGGGTGGGGACGGGGGTCGGGGTGGTCGACGGGACGACGCCGTCATTGACGCCGACGCGCTCCGGGAACTCGATGACGTCGTCACCGTCCTGCGCCAACCGCATGAACTCACCCCAGATCGCTACGGGGAAGGAGCCACCCGTGATCTGGTCGACGCCCGCGATGTCCTGCATGGGCTCGGTGCCGTCGCCCTTGTACATCGTGACCGCAGCGGCCACCTGGGGGGTGAATCCGTTGAACCAGGCCGAGACGTTGTTGGAGCTGGTCCCGGACTTGCCAGCGGCCGGACGACCCAGGTCACCAGCTCCGGTGCCCGAACCCTCGGTGATGACACGAGTCATGGCGTCGGTCACGTCGGCGGTGATGTCGGGATCGACCACCTCGGTCGTCTCGGGGTCGGCCACGTAGTCGTACACGTCGTTGGTGCTGGACACCTCGGCGACGATGTACGGCTCGGCCAGCTCGCCGTCGGCCGCGATGGCGGCGAAGGCGTTGGCCATGGGCACCATCGTGGGCGCCGCCGTGCCGAGCACATTGGTCAGGTTGTTGTCGTCGAGTCCCTCGGTGTCCTCGGGCAACCCCATCTCACGCGCCACCCGGCTGGTGTTCTCGGGTCCGATCTGCTCGTTCAGCCTCACGAACACCGTGTTGACCGAGTTCGCCGTCGCCGTCCGCAGGTCGATGTCACCGAACTGCGCGTCCCGGAAGTTGTTGATCTCCACCGGCTCCTCGCCCGGCACGTCGAACTCCTGTGGGGTGTACCCGGGGTAGGTGTTCAGCGTGCTGACGTCGCCTTCCAGGGCCGCAACCAGAGTGAAGACCTTGAACAGCGACCCCGCCTGGCGTGGGGCCTGGGTAGTGATGTTCAGCTGCTCCTCCTGGTAGTCCGCGCCTCCGTACATCGCTGTGATGGCGCCGTCCCCGGGGGTCACCGCGACGAGTCCCACCTTGAGGTCCTCGGCATCGGGCGTGGTCGGCATCTCCTGAGCCACGGCGACCTCGGCCGCTTCCTGGTGCTTCTGCACGATGGTGCTGGTGATCCGCAGACCGCCCCGGTCGATGTCGTCGTCGGTGATCTCGAGATCGTCGACCAGCTCCTTGCGGACCTCCTCGACGATGTAGCCGGTCGGTCCCTGGACCGCTTCGGGCTCCTGAGGCTCGTCGAGCTCGGGGAACGACGCGGCGTCGCCTTCGGCCTCCGACAGCCAGCCCTGACTGACCATGCCGTCGATGATGTAGGCGAACCGCTCCTCGGCACGTTCCTGGTTGCCTTCGGCGTACGCCGGGTCCAGCAGCGAGGGCGCGTTCGTGACCGCGGCCAGGAAGGCCCCTTCGGACACGTCGAGATCGCCGACATCCTTGCCGAAATAGGCCTGAGCCGCGGTCTGCGTGCCGTAGGCGCCGCGTCCGTAGTAGATGGTGTTGAGGTAGCGCTCCAGGATCTCGTCTTTGGAGAGCTCGTTGTCGATCTTGACCGAGATCATCAGCTCCTGGAACTTGCGCTTGTAGGACTGCTCGCTGGTCAGGTAGTAGTTCTTCACGTACTGCTGGGTGATCGTCGAGCCGCCCTGCGTGCTGTCGGAGGTCACGTTCCGCCACGCCGCCCGTGCCGTACCGGTGATGGAGACACCCTCGTTCTCGTAGAAGGTGCGGTCTTCTGCGGAGAGCATCGCCTTCTGCACGTGGTCCGGCACCTCGTCGAGGGGAACCGACTCGCGGTTGGTGCCTCCGGTGAAGCGGGCCATCTCGGTCTCGCCGTCGGCGTAGTAGATGATGGAGCTCTGCGACTCCGCGAACTCGTTCGGGTCGGGGATATCCGTGCTGGCGTAGGTCACTGCGAAGACCCCGGCAAGGACGAGCACTCCCAGCAAGCCCAGACCCACCAGCCACAGCAGGACTCGCTGCCAGCGGGGTCGCTGGGTCGTACCGCCTCGACCTCCCCGGCCCTCGGACCCCCCCGAAGAGGACGCCTTCGAGCCGGGTGCGCTGCGTGATGTCTGGTTGGACGAGCCAGCCACTGATCCTCCTGAAGATGCACGGGTGTCGAGCGCCATTGTGGCGCGTGTCGCTGGACACGCCGAGTTTGCGCTCTCGATGTATCGTACCGATATATTGAGTCGTTGCATCGAGCATTGCCCTACACGCTCGGTCAAGTCCGCCGTCGAGGCCCCGTGGATCCAAGGAGGTTTGAGTGAGTCGTCGATCCGACATGCTCGAGCTCGCGATCCTCGGCCTATTGCAGGATGCGCCGATGCATGGCTACGAGCTGCGCAAGCAGGTGCACCGGGTCCTGGGGACGGTGCGCGCCCTGTCCTACGGCACGCTGTATCCGCGGCTGCGTGATCTGGTCCTGTGGGGATATCTGCGGGAGCTCGACCGCCCCATCCCCGGGCGTCGGGCCAAGATCACCTATGCGGTCACCCCGGCCGGGCGGGACCGGCTCGCCCACCTGCTCTCAGCGGCCGGCCCGAGCGCCTGGGAGGACGAAGCCTTCGCGGTGCACTTCGCCTTCTTCGGTCGCACCGACGCCAGCGTCCGCCTGCGCATTCTGGAGGGTCGGCGCTCCCGGCTCGAGGAGCGACTGGCGCTGATCAGAGCCAACGGCCCCGCACGCAGCACCTCGGCGCGCGGTCCCGACACCTACCTCGACGAGCTGCA
>JBASAN010000380.1:0-2110 GCA_049650625.1 Ornithinimicrobium sp. | reverse complement strand
GGCGCTCGCCGGAACGGCGGCGGCAGCAAGCAGGCCACCAGACGTGGCGGCAACGGCGGTGAACTTCGCGGTGCGAGTCATGGCCGTGCTCGTCAGGCTGATCCTGCTGGGCGCGCGGTGGCGTCCGTTGAAGCGTTGCGTCACAGTGAACCTCTCCATGGCCTGCGGGCGGACTAACGGGCTGCGATCTTTGATCGCGGCGTCTTCATCACGGTGACGAGGTGCCCGGCGAGACCGTCCTGGTCTCAGCAGTCCATCCGCTCCTGTCGCGCGGGCTTGGTGCTGGACTCGACCGTGCTGACAGGTGAAGGCGCCACGGTCCAGGCGCTGCCTTGACTGGCGGCGCGTTATCGACAGTACACAGGGCGGTCAGCCGATGTCACGTTTCGGTTACGGCGTCGACACGCCCACCTCGGCGATACTTCCCTGAAAGGGCTCTGACCTGCAAAAACGTAAAGGTGTTTGAGTCAACCTCGATACCTAAGTGACCGACTTCACATCACAGAATGGTAAGTACGGCCCTTTTCAACTAAGCCGGAGAGGCGAAAAGGTGACTTGCAACATCACGAGGGACCGAGATAGCGGAGTGAGATGTGGCGCGCAGCCGCATGCGTTCGCCGTCTGTTCCCACCTCGACCAGGGCCCCCGGAACGATGCCGTTCGACAGCAGCACCTCGAGCGACTCCGGCTCGACCTGAGCGGGTTCCCCGATTCTGACGATCTGCACGTTCTGCACCCCGGTGGCCACGGCATCGGCGACGCTGATCCCGTCGGCCGCTACCGCCGACCCGTCCCATCCCAGCTCGTCCAACCCCGGAATCGGGTTGCCGTACGGCGAGCGAGCAGCATCCTGGATCAGCCCCAGGATGCGCGACTCCACCCGCTCACTCATCACGTGCTCCCACCGGCAGGCCTCGTCGTGGACATAGGCGGGGTCCAGTCCGATCACGTCGACCAGCAGGCGTTCGGCGAGACGATGTTTGCGCATCACGCGGATGGCGCGCTGATGTCCCATGTCGGTGAACGTCAGACGGCGGTCCTCCTCCACCCGCAGCAGACCGTCGCGTTCCATCCGAGCGACGGTCTGGCTGACGGTCGGCCCCGAGTGGTCCAGTCTCTCGGCGATCCGGGCGCGCATCGGCACCACACCGTCTTCGATCAGCTCGTAGATGGCCTTGAGGTACATCTCGGTGGTGTCGATCAGGTCGCTCATCCATTTCCCTTCCGGGGCTTGTACGTGGCCCGATTCTAAGTCTGTGCTCAGCCCGGGCCTCTAGCATGCGCTCTGACCCGCACGTCAGACCCGAGGAGTTCGGATGGCTCGTCCCACCCCGAAGAACGACCGCGCCGCTCGCGCCGCCGCCATGGCGCGTGAGGCCAAACGTCAGGACCGGCGGCGCTCCTTCTTCATCTGGGGCGCGCTGGGCTTGGTGCTGGCACTCATCGTGGGCGCGGTGGCCTTCGCCGTGGTGAGCCGCCCGAGCCTAGCGGCCGTGACGGAGTACGAGGACCTGGGGCGCGACCACGTGACCGAGGCCGTGGAGTATCCGCAGGATCCGCCCGTGGGCGGTGACCACAACGCGGCCTGGTGGAACTGCGGCGTCTACACCGAGCCCATCCCGGCCTACCACGCGGTGCACTCCCTGGAGCACGGAGCCGTGTGGTTGACCTACCAGCCCGACCTGCCCGCTGACCAGATCCAGACGCTGACCGACCTGGCGGACCAGGAGTTCATGTTGCTCTCTCCTGATGACCAGCAGACTTCCCCTGTCGTGGCCACCGCCTGGGGCAACCAGCTGCTCCTCGACAGCGCTGATGACGAGCGACTCCCCATGTTCATCACCGAGTTCCGCCAAGGACCGCAGACCCCGGAGCCCGGCGCGGCCTGTACCGGCGGCACGACGCAGGACCTGGTGGCCGCCCCGTGAGTGGCGGTTCTCCCATGGCCACCCGATTTCCTACTCGGTATGCGGTGGTAGCGGCGCTCGCAGCAGTCGTGGTGGCGGTCGTCGCCGTCCTCATCGCGATCGCCGGATCGGGTGAAGGCGATGACAGCGTGGACGCCGGGTTCGCCAGGGACATGGGCGAGCATCACGCTCAAGCCGTGGAC
>JBASAN010000379.1:0-2718 GCA_049650625.1 Ornithinimicrobium sp. | reverse complement strand
GGTTTGTACCTCGTCAGCAAAACCGGATGGCTGTCGGGACAGCATGAAGAACGCGACGGTCGCGTGTACCGATTGCCCATGTAGGCCGCTCCGAGCGCGGAGTTTCAGCACGGGGCGAGTACCACTCGTTTGAGATGGTTGCTCTCAGTGTGAAGGGGTCTGTCACCGCGCTGCCGGGTCGCCGTCACGGGCGGCCAGCCCCCGCAGGGTGGCCACGGTGTCCCGCGATGCCTTGAGCAGATTGGTCCAGGTGGTGTCAGGGGCCAGTCCTGCACCGTATGGCGCGCGGGGTTCCAGCGCGTAGGGTGCACGCCGCGCCGCCCGGTCCAGTGAAGTGCGGATCCTTTCGGCCTCCGTTCCGTAGGATGCACGTCCTCCCTCAATGGCGGCGAGCGCCTCCCCCAGGGCAAGAGCGACCGGGTCGGCTCCGGCTCGCTCCAGGAGGGGTATGGCGTTACGCAGGCAGGTGGTCAGGAAACCGGCGTTGCCTGATCGGACCCAGAACTGCACGGTGTCCGCGACCTGCTCGAAGGTCCGCGCGTTCAGTGGTCCGTGTCTGCTGATGATCGCCGCGCTGGTCGTCAGGGACACCGAGTAGCTCAGTCCTGGGTCGGATCCGGTGTGGATCGAACGAGAGCGCTCCAGAACGGCCAGCGCTTCGTCCGGGCTCTGCTCGCCGAGCGCCTCCCCCGTGGCATACCAGGACATGGCTAGAGCCGATGGGTTGCCCGAGCGTCGGGCCATCCGACGGGCCTCGTCCGCCGTTTCCAGACCGCCCTGTCCTGCGTACGTTTGGGCAAGGGCTAGCCCGCACAGGCTCATTGAACCGTCGGCCCATAGTCCTCGGAGTCGGGCGCCCTCGGTGGCTTGCTCGTAGTGTCCTTGCGCGCCGACGAGGTCGCCCGTCACCAGACCTAGGTCCCCCAGGATGTCGTGCGCCAGATTGGCTGCCCGAGCGTGTCGTGGGTCGGTGCCGGCTGCGGCCAGTGCCGCGTAGGCGCAGGGGGCCACGTCGTCGTACCGACCGTGCATCCACGCTCCCAGCGCCGCCGCGGTCAGGACCGCGGGCTGTTGGTCGCGGTCCAGTTCAAGCAAGCGGTCGGCCCAGTCGAGGATCTCCGTGCGCAACGACAGATACGCCCATCGGTAGAGCGAGGCGACGATATCGCCTACGACATCCTGACGCTGCGAGCCCAGTGACCAGGTGACAGCCGCTCGCAGGTCGGGCAGCAGGGCGACCATCCGTTCGGCCCACCGGACTTCGAGCGGGCCCTGAAGGTCGGACCCTGCTTGGCGCACCAGTCCACGGACCCACTCGGAGTGCGAGCCATGCAACCGGTCCAGCTCGGTGGCTGAGAGCTCGGCGGTGCCGAAGGCTCGCATCGTCTCGAGTAGTCGGTAGCGTCCACGACCGCGGATCCCAGGGGGCACCACCATCGAACGGCCCACCAGGGTCGCCAGGGTGTCGACGACGCGGTCGGCGCTGAGTTCCGGTCCGGCGAGCACTCGCTCCGCAGTGGCTAGGTCGAAGTCGGCGGCGAATATCGCCAGTCGACGAAAGACCAGCTGTTCCTCAGGGTCGAGGAGGTCGTAGGACCAGCGCATCGTCGACATCATGGTCTGGTGCCGATGCGGCACCAGAGAGGAGGACGAGCGCAATAGATCGGTCCGGCCCTGCAGTCGCTCGGCCAAGTCATCCAGGGTCAGGGTGCCGGCCCGTGCGGCCGCGAGCTCGATCGCCAACGGAAGTCCGTCGAGATGCCGGCAGATCCTCGAGACGATCCTGCGCGCTTCGACCGTGTTCGGCAGATCTGGAGCCGCCGCGCGCGCACGCACCATGAACAGGTCCACCGCGGGGGCGTCGATCTCACTGGACTCGCTCGCGTGCTCCGGCACCCCCACCTCGGCATCGCCGGGGAGGGGCAGCGGTGGCACGGGCAGCACCTGTTCGCCGGTGACTCCCAACCCCTGCCTACTGGTAGCGAGCACGCGCAGATTTGGACAGGAGCGGATGAGGAGGTCGACCAACCGCGCCGCCGCAGGCAGGACGTGCTCACAGTTGTCCACCACCAGCAGTCCTTGTTCGGTCGAAAGGCGGCGGACGAGGCTTTCGATGGCAGAAGAACCGTGCGCCGTGTCCGCGCCGGTTGCGGCGACCACCGCCGGGACGACGCCTTCTGCGGACGTCGCTGTGGTCAGATCGACCCACCAGCCCTGAGGATGACGACCACAAACGGCCTCTGCGAGCGCAGTCTTGCCCACTCCACCGGGGCCGAGCAGGGTCAGGACTGTTCCGGGCCGAAGGCGCTCGATGGTCCGGCTGATCAGCTCGGCACGTCCGATCAGATCCTCGGCTGAGTCCTCAGACGGGCTCGGGACGGCCGGCGGCAGTCCCCCGGGTGCGCGGTCAACGGTGGACGAGGCCGTGCGCTGGCCGGTCGGGTCGACTGGCGCCGGCGACACGCCTGACTCAGCGGTTGGAGGGTACTGCTCCCGGCGCAGGATCCGGGTATGCAGTCGCTGCACCGGGGCCGAAGGATCCAACCCCAGGCTCTCGGCCAGGGCCTCACGATGGCGGGTGAAGGCATCCAGCGCCGAGCCCACGGAGCCGTAGCGGTCTGCCGCCTCCATCAGCAGCAAGACCCCCCGCTCACGCAGCGGATCCTCTACGACGACGGACTCCAGGCTCGACACTGCCTCGCCGAGGCGCCCCTGGGC
>JBASAN010000378.1:0-2763 GCA_049650625.1 Ornithinimicrobium sp. | reverse complement strand
GGTGGAGGCCATGGCCCGCACCCGCCCCGAGATCGCGGCCGGGGCCGCCGCTGCGATGGCCGACTTCGACGGGGCAGCGGCGCTGAAGCAGGTCAACCTGCCGCTCCTGCTCCTGCACGCTGCCACGGTCGAGCGGCAGGTCTTTCCCGTGGCCAAAGAGGCGGGAGTCTCGTTGACGACCGGGCAGACGGTGGGCGCGGGACACTTCCACCACCTCGAGGTGCCGGACCAGGTCATGCCGATGATCCGGGCCTGGATGAAGATCGCCCTTGCGGACTAGCGCGACACGGGGGACGCGTCAGTCGATGACGACCAGCACGTCGCCTTCTTGGACGACGTCGCCAGGGGCAACGAAGACGCTGGTCACCGTGCCGCCACCCTCGATCAGCATCGGAATCTCCATCTTCATCGACTCCAGCAGCACGACCTCTTCACCCGCTTTGACCTTCTGCCCGGGTTCGACGTGGACCTGGGCCACGTTGGCCACCAACTCCGAGGCGATGTGCTGCGTCATACGGTGATCTTGTCAGAAGATGTGCTCGTGATGGGCCCGGACCGATGACCCCCTCACCCGAGGGCAGGCGCCTTGACCGCCGCTTCCGGTGGGAGATCGAGGGGCTTCGAGCGGTGGCAGCGTTGTTGGTGGCGGCCTACCACGTGTGGTTCGGGCGGGTCTCCGGCGGCGTCGACGTCTTCTTCGTCATCGCCGGGTTCATGGTCACCACCACTCTTCTGGGCCACCTGGAACGCACCGGCCGGATCGACATCGGTCGCTATCTGGGACGGCTGATGCAACGCCTGCTGCCCAACGCTCTCCTGGTCCTGGCCGTGGTGTCGGTCGCGAGCTGGTTCCTCATCCCGACCACGCGACGCGACGAGGTGTTCACCGAGATCGCAGCCTCCGCGCTGTACTACGAGAACTGGGAGCTGGCCCGACGCTCCGTGGACTATCTGGACCGGGACTTCACCAACTCCCCGGTCCAACATTTCTGGGCGATGTCGATCCAGGGCCAGTTCTATCTGATCTGGCTGGCTGTGTTCTTGGTGGTCCTTCGGGTAGGTCCGGCCTCGGGGGTGCGACGGCGCATCGGCGCCGCACTGACGGTGCTGGTCCTCATGTCCTTCGTCTTCTCGATCTGGCTCACCGAGGTCAACCAACCGGCCGCCTACTTCAACACCGGCACCCGGGTGTGGGAGTTCGGGATCGGGGGCTTGCTCGCGCTGAGTGCACCGTGGTGGCCGGCGTTGAGCCGGCGATGGTCGTGGGCGCTCGGTTGGGCCGGGTTGCTCGCGATCATCAGCTGTGGGGCGCTGCTCTCCGTGGGCACGTCGTTCCCCGGATGGATCGCCCTGTGGCCGGTCGTCGGAGCAGCATTGATCTTGCTGGCCGGACATACCGATGCCCCCTGGTCGGCGAGCGGTCTCCTGTCGAGCACGCCCCTGGTCCGACTGGGGGCCGTGTCCTACGCCCTCTATCTGTGGCACTGGCCGCTCTTGGTCTTCACCCTGGTCGTGACCGGCCAGGACCGGCTCGGTCTGCTCGGTGGGCTGGCCGTGATCGGGGTCTCGATCGTGTTGTCATTCGTTTCGACGCACCTCGTGGAGCGGCCGATCCGCTCGGTGTCGCTCTCGGGGCACCGGTCCTGGTCCGTCCCGGTGTTCCTCTCGCTGTTGGTGGCGCCGGTCGCTGCCACGGGGTATGCCGTTGCCAGCGCCAGCAGTGAAGTCGCACCGATCGCCACGAACGCTGACGCGAAACGCTACCCGGGCGCCCGTGCCGCTGGACCGGATGCATTCTCGCTGGGAGAGGCCAACACGGATGAGCCGGCACCGGGGGTGGTGGCGGCGCCGGACGACATCCCTGCGGTCTACGCCCAAGGGTGCCACCAGGAACAGTCCATGGACGTCGTCGAGGTGTGCCAGTACGGCGACCCGACCTCCGACCGAACCATGATCTTGACCGGCGGCAGCCATTCCGCGCACTGGCAGCCGGCGCTCGCGGTCGTGGCCGAGCGAACAGGCTGGCAGCTGAAGACGGCAACTAAGAGCAGCTGCCGACCGGCGACCCATCTGGTCTTGCCTCAATCGACGGACCCCAGCGTCGTGCGGGACGCCGACGTCCTTGACTTCGTCCGCGACTCCTGTCGCGCATGGAACGCCGCCAGCGCCGACTGGATCCTGGAACAAAATCCTGACTTGGTCGTCCTGACCTCCACCGTGGGGATCGCTGACGACGAGGCGGTGCCGACGGCATACGTGAGGCTGTGGGAACGGTTCGAGCAGCAGGGCATCGAAGTGCTGGCCATCCGAGACACGCCTCGTCCTGGGCGGAACATCCCGGACTGCCTGGCGCAGGAGGGCCCGCTCACGCGGGACTGCGACACCGTGCGGGAAGAGGTGATGCACCCGGCCTCGGCCTCGTCAGACCTGGACCCACCCCCGGACAACGTGACCTTCGCCGATCTCACGGACTACCTGTGTAACGACGAGATCTGTCCCCCGGTGATCGGCAACGTCGTGGTCTACTCCGACGAGGACCACCTCACCCGCAGCTACAGCCGGACCTTGGCCGACGCCCTGCTGGAGGTCGCTCCCGTCCTCAGGTGAACGGCCGGTGTCCTGATCCGTCTCGCGGAGTCCTGGAACGACTTCTCGGCAAGGTACCGTCGTCCCCGACCCGGCGGCGATGGAAGTGGTGTGTATGCGCGTTTCAGTGATCGGAACCGGCTATCTGGGCGCCGTTCATGCGGCCGGGATGGCCGA
>JBASAN010000377.1:0-1539 GCA_049650625.1 Ornithinimicrobium sp. | reverse complement strand
GACCATCGTCGGCGCGTCGGCGGGGATCGCGGTCGCGGCGCTCCTCGGTGCCGTGAGTTGGCCGTTGGTCTTCGCCGTGGCGATCGGGGCGCCGGCCGGGGACCTGCTTGAGTCGATGGTCAAACGAGGTATGCAGTGCAAGGACTCTGGCCGTTGGCTCGCCGGGTCCGGCGGCCTGCTGGACCGCGTCGACTCCTACCTGTTGGCCTTGGGAGTCCTGCTGCTGCTGCAGTGACCACAGGTGGCCGCAGTGAGCTGCTCCTGGATACGCGCCGGAGAAGCAGAGCGTGCGGTCCTCAGCATTCTCTTAGCCAGGCTGTTCCAGGATGGACAAGTGACGTCGTCCAAGCGTGAGCTGAGCAACGACCGGTGCGGTCGCCATGAGTAGCTTTACCGAGCAGATCCTGCATCTCCCGGCGCTGTGGGTCTATCTCATCGTCGGGCTGCTTGTCTTCTCCGAAGCCGCGATCTTCGTCGGCTTCGTACTGCCCGGTGAGACTGCGGTCTTGCTGGGTGGCGTGACCGCCGCCCTAGGCCATGTGTCGCTCCCGGTGCTGCTCGCTCTGGTGGTCCTCAGCGCCATCATCGGGGACAGCATGGGTTTCGAGGTCGGACGGCGCTACGGGAAACGTGTCGTGAACTCCCGATTGCTCCGCAAGCATCAGGCCCGGCTGGCCGACGCGGAGCAGTTCTTGCGCAAGCGTGGCGGTGGGGCGGTCTTCCTGGCCCGGTTCACCGCCTTCCTGCGTGCCGTCATGCCGGCGCTCAGCGGGACAAGCGGGATGAGATACCCGACGTTTTTGCTGTTCAACGTGACCGGCGGGGTGATCTGGGGCACCGGGGTTGTGCTGCTCGGCTTCTACGCCGGCCACTCCTACCCGGTGGTCGAGAAGGCGTTGGGTGGCACCAGCACCGTGATCATCGCGGTCCTCGTGCTGGCGGGGCTCCTCGTCTGGCACCACCGGAGGCACCGCGCGGTCACAAAGTCCCCGCTGTGAGTTGGTCGTGGATGTGGTCGGCCTGCCGCATCGCCAGAGCGACGATGGTCAAGGTCGGGTTGGCCGCAGCGCCCGTGGTCATCACCGACCCGTCGCTGACGAACAGGTTGGGCACATCGTGCGCCCGCCCGTACTCGTTCAGCACCCCCTCGGCAGGGTCGGCACTCATCCGGGTCGTCCCCAGGTTGTGCGTGGAGGGATAGGGAGGCGTGTGGTGCACTGCTTCGGCGCCGACGCTGCGATAGATGCGATCCGCCGCCCCGTAGGCGTAGGTGCGCATGGCCACGTCGTTGGCGTGGTCGCTGTAGTTCACGTTCGGCACCGGAAGCCCGTGCTGGTCGAGCACGTCGTGGTTGAGGGTGACGCGGTTGGAGGCCTGAGGCATGTCCTCCCCGACGATCCAACTGCCCGCGATGTTGGCGTAGGCGTCCATCCACGAGGTGAACTCCCGCCCCCAAGACCCGGGCTCTAGGAAGCTGGCCAGGAACGCTGGGCCCAGCGCCAGCGTCTCGAAGTAGAAGCCTCCGACGAAGCCGCGGGA
>JBASAN010000376.1:0-9587 GCA_049650625.1 Ornithinimicrobium sp. | reverse complement strand
GCCGGTGTGCAGGGCTTCGTCCAGGCTCCAGGAGTCCAGATCTGGGGTCGGTTCGACCGAAGTATCCGTGGTCAGGTCGTCGATGGGGGCACGGTGCGGGGTGCGCGGCAGCAGAAGCGCTATCGGCATGACCACGAAGAGCACGGCGACCGCCTCGAACCGCCACGCCTGCTGAATGCCGATGCCGGGAATGACCGAAGCCAGGAGCACGGGGGCCAGGGATATCCCTCCCGACCCGACGGCGGTGGCGATGCCCAGGGCCAGCCCACGTCGGCGGATGACGGTCCGGGCCACGACGGTGGTCGCGGCCAGGGAGAGGGCCCCCTGCCCGGCCATCCGCACGCCGATGAACCCTGCGGTGAGGCCGAGGACGTCCCCAGCGACACTGAGCACAAGAAGGAAGGTGGCAAAGACGACCCCGATGACCGCCGTAACGACCCGAACGCTCCAGCGGTCCAGCGCCCGGCCCACGAAGGGCAGGGCCCCGGCCCCGACCAGCGTCCCGAGGAGATAGCTCACGGAGATTTCGGTCCGGGAGATTCCGAGCTCGGAGATGAGCGGATCGGTGAAGACCGAGAGACCGGCCGTCTGCCCGGGCGCGGTCATCGCGGACAGGATGCCTCCGGCGGCCACCACGCCGATCCATGGTGCGGCGGTCAAAGCCCGGCTCTTGCGACGAGGGATGACGGTAGGCGTGCTCATGGGTCAGCGCACCTTCCTTGTCGTTGTCGGCCCCGGGGCGTCAAGCGGCTTGGTCGGTGCGGCATTCCCGCACCCCCGCGGTGTCCTGGGTCGGGCCCGGCGACGCCACCGCTTCCGGGTCGCTGGTGAGACGTGTCCTTTCAGGCGGGTGGACACGACCGTGGGGAGCGTGGTCGACGAGTCCCGGAGGTCTCTCCCGGCTGTCTTCGAAGTGGGATTCGGCATGTCCGGTCCTGCCCGGTCGCGGCCTAGCTGTGGCGCCAACGGCCCACGCTGTCAAGGAGTTGCTCAAGGAGCTGGTCCGGGACGGGAGCCGCCTCCAAGGCGGTGCGGTAGACGATGGGTCCCACGACTCTGGACTCGACTCCCGACAGGTCATCCGAGGGGGTGAGCTCTCCTGCCCGTGTTGCCAGGTCCAGTGCAGCAACAAGCCGGTCGCTGATGGTGGAGACGAATCGGTCCCGTTCTTTGGCGATAGCGCGGTCCCAGATCGCGCCCTGCACCATGGTGAAGGCGATAGCTGCCACCTCGGGTGTGGCCAACTGGTCGGCAAGACGTCGCAACTCGCGGCGCAGCCACGCGCGAACGGGGGAGGTGGGGCCTCGAAAGAAGGGCAGGTCAGCGCCCACCATGACGTCGAGCAGGAGTTGCTCGGGGCGTGCCCAGTGGCGGTACACCGTGGCCCGGCCCACTCCTGCCTGCTGAGCCACTCGCTGATGGGTGACTGCCGCGGGGCCCTCGGAGCGCATGATCGCGCCGGCGGCGGCCAGCATGACCTCACGGCTCCGGGCGGCTCGGGGGTCTGGGGCGCCGGTGCTCACGTACCCATCTTATGAGATATCTTGACTCATAGTGCGGCGTCGGCGACGATAAGTCGTGTCCGAGACAAAATGTCTCGGAAAGTGTTGAGGAGGCTACTCGTGAGGATCGTTGTGTTCGGCGCCAGCGGAGGGACGGGGCGCGCGTTCATCGCCCAGGCAGTCGAGGCAGGGTACGACGTGACCGCCGTGGTGCGTCGGGCTGCTGCCTTCGCTGAGGGGGAGCGCCTACGGGTGGTCCAGGCGGACGTCGGCGTGGCATCGCAGATGGACGACGTGCTGCGCGGCCAGGACGTGGTGGTCAGCGCGCAGGGGGCGAACGGGAAAGGCCCGCTGACCGTATGCACCGATGTGACACGGTCGATCCTGGAGGCGATGGGCCGCAGCGGCACGCGCCGACTCGTCGTGGTGAGCGCCTATGGTGCCGCCGACACCCACGACCGGTCGCCCTACTCGTTGCTGCTGTGGGCCTCGGTGGGCGACAAGATGCGGGATAAGGAGTCGATGGAAGCCCTGGTCATGGCCTCCGACGTCGACTGGACCATCATCCGGCCGCCCCGGCTGACCGATGGGCCACTCCGTAGCCACTACCGGACGGGAACGACCCTCAAGATCGGGCTGACCTCGAAGGTCTCACGCGCCGACCTCGCCGACTTCATGCTGACCGAGGCCGTGAGCTCGGCCTACTCCCATCAGCTCCCGCGGATCGCCGCATGAGCAGCCCGGGTTCGTCGGGCTCGGGTGCGCTGGCGGGCAGGGTGTGCTTGGTCAGCGGTGCGAACGGCGGGATGGGACGGGTCATCGCCACCGAGCTCGCTCGTCAGGGCGCGCAGGTCACAGTCGTATGTCGAACCGCTCAATCTGGGCAGGACGTACGCCGTCACGTCGAGGGCTCTACCGGCGCCCATGTGGAGGTGCTGGTCGCCGACCTGTCCCGTCAGCGCGAGGTCCGTGGCCTTGCCGAACAGTTCACAGCCCGGCACGACACTCTGCACGTGTTGGTCAACAACGCGGGTGCGCACTTCCGCGAACGCCTGGTCAGTCACGACGGCATCGAGATGCACCTCGCCGTGGACCACCTCGCGGGGTTCCTGCTGACCAACCTGCTTCGTCCGCTGCTGGAGGCCGGTGCGCCGTCGCGGGTGGTCAACATCGTCTCCGACACCATTTCCGACACTCGCCAGATCAAGATTCGTCGCCGACCACGACCGGCGACTCTCGACTTCGCGAACCTGCAGAGCGAGTCGTCCTTCACGCCGATGATTGCCTACGGCCAGGCGAAGCTGGCCACGCTGATGTGCGGCTACGTGCTGGCCGACCAGCTGGAGGGCAGTGGAGTCACGGTCAACGCGGTGCATCCCGGCATCGTCGACACCGGGATCGTCAGCGCGGTCGCCCCGAAGGCAGCCGCGCCGTTCCTCGGCGTGTTGCGGCGGTTTCTCCTGACTCCCGAGCAAGGCGCGCAGGCGGCCCTGCACCTGGCCACCGCGCCCGAACTCGCCACCGTGACCGGCAGATACTTCGTCAAGCAGGATGAGCGCCGATCGCCGCCCATCTCCCACGACCCCACGGCGCAACAGCAGATCTGGCGGCTAAGCAGCGAATTGACCGGTCGCATTGGCGGGCACCTCTGACGAGGGTCCCGTCGGCCAGGTGCGCTGCGTCGGGTCGGCGGGTGGCTACCTCGCCGAGGCCAATTAACGCTGAGACCTTTGCGCGCAACTTCGCAGACGACCCGAGGGTGGGCGTGCCCTCAGCCCTCTGGGAGTTGAGCGGCGCCGAGTGCTCACCTTGCAAGACGTCTCCTCGATCAAGCTCAGCGACCAGGACGCCATTACGGCCGCCGGTATCGACCGCGCCGAGGTGGCGCAGGCGCTGCCTGAGACCTTCCTCCAGCATGGTCGGGCGCGTCCCGGAGGAGCTCCGTGACGGCCTGCGAGACCTGCTCATCGCAGCCGGGCTGCGAGACGGCTCACGCTGGACTGGTTGGTCTTAGGCGGCTCGACCTGCTGCTCCCCACGGCTGACTTGCAACAGATCGAGACCGCCGCCGAGCAGGTCTTCCGACGCTTCGCCGGGCTGCGTAGGGGGTACGCCGCGGGTGGTCTCGATGTGCAGCACGATGTCGACGTCGTTGGTCGGGGCGGAGGACACCGAGCCCGCGGTGCACGGTGTGAAGCTGGATCATCAGTCCACCGACGAGGGTCCACTGGTTGGAGGGCAACGCCTCGGCGAGCTCGGCGACGTTGGGCCACGGGTGTGGCCAGCCGCCCATCGCCGCCTTCACCGGATCTCGGGGCGTTGGTGCGACTGGTCAACCATCGCCGCGGAACCGGGCCAGCGCGTTGTCCAGGGCGCGTGCCGCAACCCCACGCTCGCAGGGGTCTTCGCTGGTTGCGGAGTCCAGGGCGGTGAGCACGACGTCCTCCATCATCAAACTCGCGACGAGGCCAAGCGTGAGACCGTGATTGTCGAGGTGGTTCTCGGTCTCGGCGTCCTGGTGCTGGCCAACGAGCCCCGGTAGCGCGCGGCGCCTGACGGTGCCGGGCTCGGCAGCACGCCGTCCGGCGGCGGTCTGGTGTCCGGCGAACCGGCCGACGTGGGCACGATTGCGGGTAGCGGCGACGAGGGCGGCGGAGTCGATGTCGCGAAGTCGGGAGCCGAGTCGGGATGCCTGACCCTGGCCGATTCAGCAAGCTTTCTGGCCAGAGAGGAGCGCTATAGCCGCCCATGCAGTGCGCCCGGACCAGCCGCGGGTGTGCTTGCCTTGCCGGACAGCATGCAGAGCGCGAACCGAGGCTCCATCCAGCAGGCCACGCGCTAGGTAGATCACTTCACCCTGACGGCCGAGATGTTGCACGTGCTTCTCGGTGATGCCGAGAAGTTGCGCGGCCGCGCGCACGGACATTGCGCCCTCCACCAGAACTTTCATACAGAGAGACTGCTATTTCACGGATTGTCTGTATACCAGCGGATCATTCATGCCCCGCTCTCTGCTGAGTCGAGCACCCGTATCCGACCATCGTCGGTGAGTTGGGCGGTCAAGCGTCCGCACGTGAGCGGACCCAGGCCGTAGGTCTGACTCGGTGACCACCGTGCCCCGCATTGCTCGTCCCGGCACTGCGCAGCCGCCTCGGGTCAGCGACGGCGCTGGAGGCGCACCAGCGCATCCGCTGGGAGCGTCAGGCGCAGGAGCGACGACTGCAGGCGTTGGGTGCCTACGCGGCGATGGCGTTGACCCATGGTGACGCAGCAATCCTGCGGTATGAGACGCGCGCCTGGGGAGGCGCCTCGACAGATGACGCAGGACGAGGGGCCGAAGCTGAGCGACGCGGTTGGCTGGGCGGGTGGTATGTCGGTCCGGTAGGCGAGCCGACTCCGCTTCCGTGCGATCGAGGCGCGGGCCGAGAACCCTGACGATCTGTCCAGCGACGGGTTCGGGGGGACGAGCCGAGTGATAGTCAGTCCGGCGCTGAGTGGGGCTTGCGGTCAAGGAGGCAGCCCTGCTCCGGTGACGGCAACACTCCGCACTGCGGTCTTCGGTGTCTTACGGTGGATGGCATGTTTTTGCTCGACCGGCTGGGCATGACGCGGCCCATCATCCAGGCGCCGATGGCCGGGGTCTCGACGCCGGAGCTGGCAGCCGCGGTCTCGAACGCGGGAGGCCTCGGCTCGATCGGAGTCGGCGCGACAGACGCCCAGGGTGCCTCGTCGATGATCGACGCCACCCGCGCACTCACCGGCGGGGCTTTCAACGTCAACGTGTTCGCCCACCGCTCGCCCAGACCGGACGCGATGCGAGATCAGGCATGGCTGGACGCCATCCGCCCGTTGTTCGAGGAGTTCGGCTCGGCGCCTCCCGCCACCCTCAGCACGAGCTTTCGCAGCTTCGCCGAGGACGACGACATGCTCGATGCGTTGGTCGAGGCAGCACCGCCCGTGGTGAGCTTCCACCTCGGCGTGCCCGACGCCGCTCGAATCGCGGCGCTCCGAGCCGTTGGCTGTGTGCTGCTTGCCTCGACCACCAGCCCTGCCGAGGGTGAGCTGGCCCAGCAGGCTGGAGTCGACGCCGTCGTGGCCCAGGGCTACGGGGCCGGGGGCCACCGTGGCGTCTTCTCGCCGGAGGCCCATGACGACATGCTCGGCACCGCCGCGCTGACCACCCTTCTGCTGGCTCGCCTCGACCTGCCCGTGATCGCCGCCGGCGGTGTCATGGACGGTCACGGGGTGCGCTCGATGATGGGGCTCGGGGCCGCCGCCGTTCAGATGGGGACGGCCTTCGTCGCCTGCCCCGAGAGCAGTGCCGGCGAGGCGTTCCGGGCGGCGCTCGCCGGGCCAGGGGTGAAGCACACCACGATGACCACCGCCATCTCGGGTCGTCCGGCACGCTGCGTGGCCAACCGACTCACCGCGTGGGCTTCGGACCACGCTGTGCCGCCCCCTGAGTTCCCGCTCGCCTTCGACGTCAGCAGGGCCCTGAACGCGGCCGCAAGCGCTGCCGGCGACCCCGGCTTCGGGGCGCACTGGGCTGGTCACGGCGCGCCGCTCAACAGGCCCATGGCCGCGCGCAAGCTGGTTGACCTGCTCGAGGAGGAGCGAACCTCAAGCTTCCAATGAGACCGCACCACTACGGAGCGGTTCCGCGACACCGGCGGGCCATTCCCGTCGCGAGTGACCACCGTCCTTGAAGCCCAGGCTGGCATGACCCATAGGTGCCAGAAAGTCGTATGTCTGGGAGACGTCGCGCCCCACGCGGGTCGTGGCTGCGAAGGGGACCTTGGCGGCCCTGAGACGGAACCAGACACTGCTGGGGCGATCGCCGACGAAGACGGGCAGTGCTGCCCGGGTGCTCACGTGATCAAGCGCGAGACATCGTGTTCGCGGCCCTACGGTTCAGCAGCACCGCACCGAGCGCACACAGCGAGATCAACCCGGCGAGCATTGGGCCGGGGGGAGTCTTGCTCGGCGAGGTGGAGGAGTCTGCGGCCGGGGGTCCATCGGCTTGGGGCAGCGGCCCCGTCGATTGGTCGCCCTCTTGCACGATGGCGTCGGCCGCCTGCATCGGAGTTGGTGATGGCTTGAGCGAAACCTTGTCGACACAGAGTTGGTAGGCGCGGTCGTTGACGGTGTCCTGCTGGAAGGCCACTTGAGCTGACGAATAGTCGCGTCTGGCGGTGAAAGTGTGCTCTGCCCTCTGAGCGTCAGACGTCAACGGCTGGGTCCTGGGGGTGAGAAACGGGGTGTAGCCCAGGTCGCGGCCCGCTTGCACCACGACCCGGACGTCCGCGTCTTGGGCGGGGTCGGCGGCAGGGGCAACCCCGGAGGGGAGTAACCCGCTGCGCCCCACCTGTTGGTGCCGATACCGGGCGAATCGCCCCGTGTCGGCACCGACGGCCAACCGATAACCAGGAATGAGACGGCTTGGCGCTGCCACGCTGTTGTGTCTTCATGAACGGCGCTATCGATCGGGGGTCGGAGGAGGAGAGCAGGACGGGCTCGTCGTCCAGCCGATAGTCCGCCGAGCCGGGGCTCATCGCGTCCGCAGGCGGCGGTTTGACGCACTTACCGCAGCACATGAGGGCGGCTGCTCAGGTACTTTGGGAAGTGTCCCGACCTCGAGGGGCGTGGCAGTTGGGGCATCGTGAGCCAGGCGTATATGCAGGCGGTCGGTCTTGGTGATCAGCGTCATGAAGATGATGGTGAGGACGATGACGAAGAAGGCGACGATGACGAGGAGCAGCAGGAGCAGCAGCTAGAGAGGCGGCCGTACTGCGTGTTCCCGGACCTTTCATTGTGGTTTAGGTGTGCGAGATCGCTTGGACCAGTGCCTTCTGCCCCCCTTCGAACGCTGCCTGGAAACGAGCCATCTCTGTCGAGATGACGCCGTTCAGCGTTGCGACATCCCGCCACCTCTCGATTGCGCTTGCCACCTCGCCTAGCGCCGACTGCGCCTGTTGAGCGTCTATGTCGAACACGTCCGCGTAGCGAAGCAGGGCTGCAACCTCGTCGACACGTGCGCGTGCACCGCCGATACCGGTGACCCGCTGGGTTCCCGTGTCGGGATTGGGATTGACGTCAAAAGCCGGCGCCAAAATCCAGCCCGCACCTGCGCGTAGGAAGCCATGGTTGCGCAGGTGGTCGTCAGTGTTGTGAATGGCAATGGAAAACGCGATACGACGCCACAGTTCACGGAGGTCCTCCCTTGGTGCGACGGCGTGATCGACGAGCATCTCCGCGATCTCGGTGTAGTCGTGCACGTCTCCGTCTCGTGCGCCGAGCAGTGTCATGGCGCTGATGTACGGCACGCGCTGCGCGCCTTGGCGATCGAAGCGTTCAAGGAGCAGCACGCTAGCCCCGTCGACACGCAGGAGTTTGGTGTGCGGGGTCCGTATTCCGGCGAGCTTGGCGAGGTCCAGAGCGGTCCTTTCCCAGGCCATGACATCCCACTCATCACCGGGGTGAGAGAACTTCGCAATCAGCAATCGATCGCCGTCGCGCACAGAGGCCTTCGGACGCGCGCCCCCCAGAGACCCCGAGCCCGCGTCGAGCAACTCCTTGATCGCTGCGAGGTCGGCGCCTCCATCGCGGGCAACGCTCTCGGCGGCACGCATCAGACGCGGCAGCTCAACGAGCTTGGGGACCTCGGGGTCGGGGTCCAGGAAGGGTTGGTCCGGTGCCGCTTGAAAGCGCAGCGCGCCTTGACGAGTCAGGTCACTGACACCTACGAGGAAGTCGGCGTCCGAGAGAGCTTTGGCGGGGCGGATCTCACGGGCGGCGAGCGCCTGTATCCGTTTAGTGATGAGGTTCTTGCCCCATCGATCTGGCGCGCAGTCGGAGAAGGCGCCTGGAAGGCCGGCGCTGACGTGTGCACCCGTGTACAGGCTGAAGGCCGGGTCGATCGGATAGGCACCCCGGTTTGCTAGGTAACTGTCGGCGTACCTGAAGGTCGTCGACAGCGTGCCTCGGCGTCGGGTGAAGTATGCTGTCCCGGCCCGCATCTGCTCGCCGTTGACTACCGTGCTGACGTCGAGCGAGGCCGGGGTTGAGGTCATGGTCGGACCCGCTGTGGGAGGGCTTGATCAGCGCGCGCGCGCCCGAGTTCCGTCTCGTAAGGGTCGAGGGCCTGAACGAGCAAGTCGAGCACGCCAAGGACTTTTGCGACGTTCAGGAAGGCCTCAAGGCTGACGCCCAACTCACCAGTCTCTACCTTGCGTAGTGTCCCTCGCGAGATCCCGGCCCGGTCTGCGACCTGCGCAGCCGTCAAAGCTTGGAGCTTGCGCCAGGCAAGCAGGTGCTCGCCGATGGTCTCTGCAGCGATCCGTGTGCGGGCTGAGGTCGGACGCACCATGAACACCACCTTAATGGTCGCAGTACTGAGCACTATAGCATTTAGTGGTCAGGATAGTGACCCTTATGTGTAGGTCATAGGCGACGTCCGTCCACCAGTGCGCGACTCCCCGGCTGCGCGCAGGGTCGTTAGCCGACGTCGCCCTCGCCCTCGTCTGACGGGCGTGCGGTTCGGAGAGCTGCGCGGGCTGCGGGTGCGCGACGTCACCGACGACCCCCTCCCGGCCCTGGTGGTGCCCCTGACCGACCTCGTGCGCCCGGTGGTCATCGCCCGGGCGGCGAACAGGGAGCCCGACGACCTGCTCTTTCCAACACCCGAGGGCGGCTTTCTGCACGGCCCCAACTGGCGCCGCGCGGTCGACGGTGACACCAGCGGCCGGGGCCGGCTCCCGCACGACCTACGGCATAACGCGGCCAGCCTGTGGATCTGCGCCGGCGTCGACATCAAGACCGTGTCGTCCCGGCTGTGGCACAGCTCGACCAAACTGACCCTGGACACCTACGGGCACCTCTCAGGCACCTGGGAGCCGAAGCACTCAGCCCGCGGGCCTCCTCAGAGCACTGAAACCCTTTTCTGACCTGCGCAAACGCGAAGTGCCCTCGGCGCGATTCGAACGCGCGACACCCGCTTTAGGAGAGCGGTGCTCTATCCCCTGAGCTACGAGGGCGGAGGCTGCGCATGGCAGCCGCTGGGGCGAGGGCCAAGTCTGCCACGGATGAA
>JBASAN010000375.1:0-13501 GCA_049650625.1 Ornithinimicrobium sp. | reverse complement strand
CCGTGGCTAGCAAGAGTGGCGACGTCCGCCCCAAGATCACCCTCGCGTGCACGGAGTGCAAAGAGCGCAACTACATCACGAAGAAGAACCGCCGCAACAACCCCGACCGGGTCGAGCTGGCGAAGTTCTGCTCGCGATGCCGCTGCCACACCCCGCACCGCGAGACTCGCTGAGTCCCGCACCCACACGCACGCCGAAGGCCCTTCTCTCACCGGGAGGGGCCTTCGTCACGTCCGACGGCGATAGGCTCGTGGTCATGGCTGTGAACCCCGACTTCGCTGGACGCGTCTACCCCCCGAGCGATCCGTACTCCGTCACCGCCGAGCGGATCACCGCGTTCGCCGAAGCGGTCGGAGCCGAGCACCCGATGCACCACGAGCCGGAGGCGGCAGAGCGTCTCGGGTATGCCGACGTCGTGGCTTCACCCACGTTTGCCGTCGTCATTGCCCAGCAGTGCGAGGCGCAGTTCATCGCCGACCCGGCAGCCGGCATCGACTTCACCCGCGTCGTGCACGGCGAGCAGAAGTTCGCCCACCATCGACCGATCGTGGCGGGCGACGAGATCATCGCCACGCTCCACGTGGACGGCATGCGACAGGCCGGTGGCCACTCCATGATCACCACCCGCACCGAGCTCGCCCTCACCGATGGCGCCGCCGTCAGCACGGTGACCTCGATGATCGTCGTGCGCGGCGAGGAGAAGGAGTCCGCATGAGTGTCAGCATCGGCACCCTGAACGTCGGCCAGATCGTTGCGGCCCGCACGATCCACGTCGATCGGGACCAGTTGCGCGACTACGCCAACGCCAGCGGGGATCAGAACCCGATCCACCAGGACGAAAAGTTCGCCCGCTCCGTGGGCCTGCCCGACGTGATCGCCCACGGAATGTGGACGATGGGCGCGGCCGTCGAGGTCGTCAGTGCCTGGGCCGGGGACCCCACCGGGGTCGTCTCCTACAGCACGCGCTTCACCAGTCCCGTGCCGGTGCCCGCCGATGGCGGTGCCGACATCGACGTCAAGGCGACCGTGAAGAAGGTCGACCCGGAAGCGGGACAGGTGAGCCTGGAGCTGGCGGTGACCTGCGGGGAAGCCAAGGTCCTGGGTCGGGCCCTCGCCGTCGTCCGCGCCTCCGCGATCGGCGCCAACGCCTCGTGAGTCTCCCTGACCCGGCGCCCACCACTTCGACCGCGACGCCCGGAACGCTCGCACATGCCACCACCATGAGGGTGGGCGGAGCCCCGGCTGAGTGGCTTCGCGCCACCTCCGAGCACGAGGTCATCGATGCGGTGCGCGACGTCGACGACCGCGGGGTGCCCCTGCTGGTGCTGGGTGGTGGGTCCAACCTGGTGGTCGCCGATGCGGGGTTTGCCGGGACCGTGGTCCAGGTGGCGAACCGAGGGGTCACCGTGGAGTCCGACGACGCTTGCGGCGGCGTCATCGTCACCGCGGGTGCCGGTGAGCCGTGGGACGACCTGGTCGCCCAAGCGACGAACCAAGGATGGTCCGGGATCGAGGCGCTGTCCGGCATACCGGGGAGCACGGGCGCCACCCCGGTGCAGAACGTCGGGGCGTACGGGCAGGAAGTGTCCCAGACCATCTGGCACGTGCGGGTCTACGACCGCGAGCAGCAGCGGGTGCGGACGTTGTTCAATGCCGACTGTGACTTCTCCTACCGGCACAGCGTGCTCAAGGAGTCCATGCTGAGTTCGGCCGACCCGAGTCCTCGCTACGTCGTGCTGACGGTGAGCTTCCAGCTGCGGCCCACCGAGATGTCCCAGCCCATCGGATACGCCGATCTGGCGCGGGGGCTTGGCGTCGAGGCCGGAGAACGAGTGCCGTTGGGGGTCGCCCGTGAAGGAGTGCTGGCGCAGCGCGCTCGTCGAGGGATGGTGCTGGATGCCGAGGATCACGACACCTGGTCCTGCGGCTCGTTCTTCACCAACCCGCTGCTCAGCGCACCGGCGATGGCGGACCTGCGTCAACGGGCGGTCGAGAGGCTCGGCCCAGACGGTCCCACGGCACCGGAGTTCGCAGGAGCTGGAGAGAAGGTCAAGACCTCGGCGGCATGGCTGATCGACAAGGCGGGCTACACCAAGGGCTACGGCCTGCCCGGCCCGGCGGCGCTGTCGACCAAGCACACTCTGGCGGTCACCAACCGGGGGCAGGCGCGCGCCGACGATGTCATCGCCCTCGCCCGGGACGTGCGGGACGGCGTGGAGCGGGCGTTCGGGGTGCGGCTGGTCAACGAGCCGGTGCTGGTCGGTCACAGCTTGTAGGTGCGGTGACCAGCTCAGCGCGCCCGCGTGGTGCATCTTGGGGCCGGTGGCGCCGGATCAGGTAGCACTCGCCCCACAATGCAGCACACGGCACCGGAGAGGGCACACCAAACGGTCAGCTAGTCCGGTTGGGCCAGCCAGCCGGCGACATCGGCCAGCAACGACTCCTTCGTATGCTGCGGTGCCCGCGAGGCGCGGATGGAGGACCGGGCCAGCTCGGCCAGCGCCCCATCGTCGAGGCCGTGGTCGTGCCGTGCCGACTCGTACTGGTCGGTGAGCCTGGAGCCGAAGAGGAGCGGATCGTCGGCGCCGAGGGCGATCGAGGCGCCGGCTGCGATCAGGTGCGGCAACGGCACAGCGCCGAGGTCGGGATAGACCCCCAGGGCGACGTTGCTCGCCGGACACACCTCGAGGGTGACCCCCTCGTCCACCACCTGTTGCAGCACCGCGGGGTCCTCCGCCGAGCGCACCCCGTGGCCGAGGCGGTCCGGTCGTAGCGCCTTGATGGCTTCGTCCACGTGCTCCGGACCGCGCAGCTCTCCAGCGTGCGGGACCGAGGCCAACCCGGCGTCGCGGGCGATTGCGAAGGCACGGCCGAAGTCACCGGTCACCCCCCGGTGCTCGTCGTTGGACAAGCCGAAGCCCACCACACTCCCGGGTCCGGTGCCGGCATGATGCGCGGCGAGCCGGGCCAGGGCGCGGGCATCGAAAGGGTGCTTCATCCGGCTCGCCGCGACCACGACGGCCACCTGGGTGCGGCCTACTCGCGAGACCGCAGCCGCCTCGTCGAGCACGATCTCCAACGCGGGGGTGATGCCGCCGACCAGGGGGGCGTACGACGTAGGGTCGACCTGGAGCTCCAACCATCCCGACCCCTCGCGGGCGTCGTCCTCGGCCGCCTCTCGCACCACGCGACGCAGGTCCGTCTCGGTCCGGATGCACGCCCGTGCCGCGTCGTACAACCGTTGGAAGCGGAACCATCCACGCTCGTCGCGGGCACTCAACATCGGCGGCCACTGCGTCAGCAGACCGCGCGGCAGATGGACGTCGTACTGTTCGGCGAGATCACGCAAGGTGGTGATACGCATGGACCCGGTGAAGTGCAGATGCAGGTGCGCTTTCGGGAGGCGACCCAAGGCGCGAGTGTCGGGCATGGCACCACTCCACCACAGATAAGGTGCTGGTATGGCGGTGATCGAGACCCGGGGGCTCACGAAGAGATACGGCTCGGTGACGGCCATCAACGCCCTGGACGTCACGGTCGGTGGCGGAGTCACCGGTCTGGTGGGCGCCAACGGCGCCGGCAAGTCCACCCTGATCAAGATCCTGCTGGGCCTGCTCAAGCAAACCGAAGGCACCGCCACCGTGCTGGGCCACGCCATCGAGACGGACGGTGTCGCCATCCGTTCGGTCGTGGGTTACATGCCCGAGCACGACTGCCTTCCCCCCGACGTGCGGGCGATCGACTTCATCGTGCACATGGGTCAGATGTCCGGACTGCCGCCCACGGTGGCCCGTGAGCGGGCGGCCGACGTGCTCAGACACGTGGGGCTGGCCGAGGAGCGGTACCGGCTGATGGGCGGCTACTCCACCGGCATGAAGCAACGGGCCAAACTGGCCCAGGCGCTCGCCCATGACCCCAAGCTCGTCCTGTTGGACGAACCCACCAACGGGTTGGACCCTGCCTCCCGCGACGACATGATCCAGCTGGTGTCGCGGATCGGCTCAGACTTCGGCATACCGGTGCTGGTGACCTCCCACCTCTTGGGCGAGCTGGAGCGGGTCAGCGATCACGTGATCGTGCTCGATGGCGGCACGTTACTCAGCTCGACGTCGACCACCGAGCTCACCCGGGACACCGGCCTGCTGCTGGTCGAGGTGCTCGGCGACACCTCAGACCAGCATGCGATGGGTGAGGCCCTGGCGGCCCGCGGGCTGCAGTGCCGACCCCGGCGAAACATGATCGAGATCGACGCCCGCAGTCTGCCCGACGAGGTCGAGCCGCACGACATCATCCGGGACACGGCCTGCGACCTGGGTCTGGGACTCATCCGCATCCAGGCCGAGCAGGGTCACATCCAGGACGTGTTCGGATCGGAGGCCGCTCGTGTCGGCTGAGTCCCGCAGCGTGATCCACGACATCGGCTACCGCACCTACTCGGGGCCGCGGCGCGGAGCCGGACCGATCGCTCGCTCGCTGTTCGTCACCGGACTGCTGAACGCCTACGGACTCGGGCGTTCGGGCAAGGCGAAGATCCTGCCGATGACCATGTTGGCGTTCGCGCTGGTGCCCGCCTTGATCATCGTGGCCCTTCTGGTGACGGTGGGTTTCAGCGAGTTCGTCAACTACAGCACCTACTCCAACACCATGTTCGTTCTGGTCATCGTCTTCGTGGCGGGACAGGCGCCGGTGCTGTTCACCCGGGACCTCCGTTCGGGCTCGATCGTGCTCTATCTGGCCCGCCCGTTGCCGCCGACCGTGTTCGCCATGGTGCGCTGGGCGTCCCTAGCGGTCGCGATCTTCCTGTTCCTCTTCCTTCCCGTCCTGCTGCTGTACGTCGGTGCGTTGGCGGCCGAGTCCGACGTCAGCGAGCAGACCGCAGACTTCGCCCGTGCCGTGGTCGGGCTGGGCGTCCTCGCGGTCGTGTTGGCCACGGTCTCGGGCCTGGTCAGTGCGTTCACGCTGCGCCGGGGGTTGGCTGTCGGAGCCATCATCGTGGCCCTGTTGGTGACCAACGGTTTCGTCGGGGCGGTCAAGGGCATCGCCTTGAGCACCGGGCGGGACGCCGTCGGGGTGTGGTTCGGCCTACTCTCCCCGTTCACCCTGTTCGACGGGATCCAGTCCAGCCTGCTGGGGGGTACCTCGTTCTACCCGCTGCCCCCGGAGGGTTACGCGATGGTCACGGTGTATCTGCTGTGGGCCGCCGTCATCGTCGGTGGCGGACTGTGGCTGCTGATCCGACGCTACTACCGGCAGGGGACTCGATGAGCACGCTGCGGGTGCGCGACGCGTCGCGGTGGTACGGCAACGTGGTGGCGGTCAACGACATCACCATGGATATCGGCCCCGGCGTGACCGGGTTGCTGGGGCCGAACGGCGCAGGCAAGACGACGCTGATCGCCATGATGTCGGGATTCCTGAGGCCCTCGGCCGGGACCGTCGAGCTCGACGGCGTCCCGATCTGGCGCAACACCGCGATCTATCGGCAGATCGGCCTGGTGCCGGAACGAGAGGCCAGCTTCGGCTACCTCACGGGTCGTCAGTTCGTCCGGGCCAACGCCGAGCTCCACGGGTTGCCGCAACCCGGCGAGGCGACCGAGCGGGCGTTGACGATCGTCGAGCTGGTGGAGCCGGCTGCCCGCCTGATCAGCACCTACTCCAAAGGCATGCGGCAACGCGTCAAGCTGGCGGCCGCCCTGGTGCACGACCCATCGGTGCTGTTGCTCGACGAGCCGTTCAACGGTGTCGACCCACGGCAACGCCTGCACCTGATGGGTCTGCTGACCCGGATGGGGGAGCAGGGGCGCACCGTGTTGTTCAGCTCGCACATCCTGGAGGAGGTCGAGCAGATTGCCCGTCACGTGGAGGTGGTGGTGGCCGGTCGACACGCCGCATCGGGCGACTTCGGCGCCATTCGCGCGCTCATGACGGATCGCCCTACGCAGTACCGCATCCGCTCCAGCGACGACCGCTCCCTGGCGGCCTCGATGATGTCGCTGGACTGCGTGCGGGGGGTCAGTCTGGACAAGACTGCCGGCATGGAGGTCCAGGTGACCGACCTCGGTGCCTTCGCCAAGGCCTTGCCCAGTCTGGCGCGGACGGCCTCGATCACCCTTCGCGAGGTCACCCCCACGGACGAGTCGTTGGAGTCGGTCTTCACCTACCTGGTGTCGGCATGAACTCCACCATCGCCCGGCTGTCGGCGCAGTCGTTGCTCGGCCAGCGGCGGTTCATCCTGCTCGGGCTTCTGCCCGTGCTCCTCCTGCTGCTGTCGGTGGTGACGGTGGCGCTGACCGATGGGTCTGTGGCCGTGGAACCGATCACCATGGTCTTCGGGTTCGGGTTGGTGTTGCCGTTGATCGCGCTGCTGGTGACCAACGGGGTGCTGGGCCCGGAGATCGAGGACGGGTCGATCATCTACCTGTTGTCCAAACCCATCTCGCGATACGTCGTCGTGACGAGCAAGTTCGCGGTGGCTGCCGCGATGAGCGTGGGTATGGGGGCCGGATCGGTGTTCCTGTCCGCGCTGCTGCTCGACCTCGGCGACCCGGGGCAGGCGCTGGCTATCGGGCTGGGGGGAGCGGCTGCGGCGCTGGGCTACTGCGGGTTGTTCCTGGCCCTGGCGACGGTCACCCGGCACGGCACGATCGCCGGTCTCATCTACGTGCTGGGCTTCGAGGGTCTGCTGGCGTCGTGGCTGGGCGGCCTGCAGTACATCTCGGTCGGGTCCTTCGGGAGGCGGGTGGTGGCGTCGATCCACGACGACATCGCGTTGGTGAACCAGGACATGAGCGTGCTCTACGTCGTCGGGGCCCTCACTATCGTGACCATCGGTGGAGTGGCGTTGGCGGGATACCGACTACGCTCCTTCGAAGTGCGCGGCGAGGACTAGGTCGATGGGTGACCCTCGAGCTGTCAGCGACGTCGACACCGAATTCCTGGAGACGGCTGTCGAGCTGGCCCGGCAGAACGTGCTCAACGGCGGAGGTCCCTTCGGCGCCGTCATCGTGGAGAAGGGGGAGGTCGTCGCGCGAGCGGGCAATCGGGTGACACAGGACAACGACCCCACGGCGCATGCCGAGGTGCTGGCCATCCGCGCCGCCTGCGCGCTGCGTGAGGACTTCCAGCTGCGTGGCATGACGCTCTACTCCTCCTGCGAGCCCTGCCCGATGTGCCTGGCCACGGCCCTCTGGGCCCGGGTGGACCGGGTGCTCTTTGCCGGGGACCGGCACGACGCTGCTCGCGGCGGCTTCGACGACCTCGCGTTCTACGACCTCTTCGCCACCCCGCGCGAGCAGTGGGAGACCCCCGTCCTGGGAAGGCGGACCAAGGACCCCAGCGCGCCGTTCGAGGAATGGCTGAGCAGTACCCACCGCACCGAGTACTGACGGGGCCCGAGGCGGGAACGCGTACGGTGGCGCGATGACGCACTCCGGGATGGGTTCGCTGCCGTACGACCAGGGAGTCGCGTTCCGTGTGTGGGCCCCCCACGCCGACGGCGTGGCGGTCACCGGGGACTTCGACCGCTGGAGCGCCTCAGCCCATCCGATGGCGCACGAGGGCGGTGGCTACTGGTACGGCGAGGTCGGGGAGGCCACAGCCGGCCAGGAGTACCAGTTCGTGCTCACCCTCGGCGACGACACGGCATACCGGATCGACCCGTATGCCCGAGCCGTGACGAGCTCGGTCGGCAACGGCATCATCGTGGACCCGCACGCGTTCGACTGGGGCGAGGACGCGTTCGAGTGCCCGCCGCACGACGAGCTGGTGATCTACGAGACCCACATCGGCTCCTTCGTCGGGACCGAGGGCGCGGCCGGGGACCTCGAGGGGCTGGCCGGCAAGCTCGACTATCTGCAGGCACTCGGCATCAACGCCATCGAGCTGATGCCCCTGATGGAGTTCGCCGGCGACTACTCCTGGGGGTACAACCCGGCGCACGTCTTCGCCGTCGAGTCGAGCTACGGCGGACCGGAAGCACTGCGGGCCTTCATCAAGGAGGCGCATCGCCACGGGATCGCCGTGATCATCGACGTGGTCTACAACCACTTCGGACCCTCCGACCTCGGGTTGTGGCAGTTCGATGGCTGGAGCGTCAACGACAAGGGTGGGATCTACTTCTACAACGACGAGCGCAGTTCGACCCCGTGGGGCGATACCCGACCGGACTACGGGCGCGAGGAGGTGCGGCGGTTCATCCGGGACAACTCCCTGATGTGGCTGCGCGAGTTCCACGCCGACGGTCTGCGACTGGACATGACGCCCTACATGCGCAGCGTGGACGGCTCGGGGTGGGAGATCCACGAGGGGTGGTCCCTGATGCGTTGGATCGCGGACTCGGTGCGCGAGGAAAGACCCGACGCGATCGTCATTGCCGAGGATCTGCACGGTGAGATGGCCGTGACGTCGACGGGCGACGGGGGCGCGGCCATGCACGCGCAGTGGGACAACCAGTTCGTGCACCCGGTCCGGCAGACCCTGGTGGCCGTGGACGACGATGCTCGGTCGGTGGGTGCGGTCGCGACGGCGGTGACGACGCGCTACCACCATGCTTTCGACCGGGTCGTCTACACCGAGTCCCACGACGAGGTCGCCAACGGCAAGGCGCGCGTGCCCTCGGAGGTCATGGCCGGCAACAGTGACGGATGGCACGCGCAGAAGTTGGCGACCCTCGGGGCCGCACTGGTGCTGACGACTCCAGGGATCCCGATGATCTTCCAGGGGCAGGAGTTCCTGGAGGACGAGTGGTTCCGGGATACGGTGCCGCTGGACTGGGAGCGAGCAGAGCAGTTCCGAGACATCGTCCGGATGTATCGGGACCTGATCGCCCTGCGTCGCAACCTGGCCGGTGACTCCGGTGCGCTGTCCGGCGAGCACGTGGATCTGCTCGACGTCGACGAGGACCGCAAGCTCCTGGCCTTCCACCGCCGCGACGACGACTCAGGGCACGCTGTCGTGGTGGCGAACTTCTCCGCCTCGGCGCTGGCGGGCTCGATCGCGATGCCCGGTGGGGAAGGCGCTCGATGGCGCGTCCGATTCAACAGCGATGCGGGAACCTACAGCCAGCTGTTCGGGGACCACGCGACACCCGACGTCACGGTGGACTCCGACGGTGGCGGCTACGTGGACATCGGTGCCTACTCCGTGGTGATCCTCGTCCCGCAGTGATGAGGATCGAAGGGATGCCCCCCAGCTACTTCAGCAAGTCCTGGATCCGGCCCACGCCCTCGGACAGGTCGTTGTCACCGAGGGCGTAGGACAAACGTAGGTAGCCACTGGGGCCGAAAGCCTCGCCGGGCACCACCGCTACCTGGGCTTCGTCCAGGATGATCTCGGCCAGCTCCACCGAGGTGGTGGGAGTCCGACCCGCGATGCTGCGACCGAGCAGCTTCTCGACGTTGGGGTAGGCGTAGAAGGCCCCGGTGGGGGTAGGGCAGTCGACGCCGTCGATCTCGTTGAGCATCGAGACCATGGTTGTGCGGCGACGGTCGAAGGCCTGGCGCATGGTGGAGACTGCCTCCAGCGACCCCTGCAGAGCCGCGATAGCAGCGCGCTGCGAGACGTTGGCCACGTTGGACGTGGCATGAGACTGCAGGTTGGTGGCGGCCTTGACGACGTCAGTGGGACCGACCATCCAGCCCACGCGCCATCCGGTCATAGCGTAGGTCTTCGCGACGCCGTTGAGCACGACGCAGGTGTCCGCCAGCTCGGGGACCAGGACGGGCATCGACGGTGCCTGCGCCCCGTCGTACAACAGGTGCTCGTAGATCTCGTCGGTCACCACCCAGATGCCGTGCTCCAGCGCCCAGCGCCCGATCGCCTCGACCTGCTCAGGTGGATACACCGCACCGGTCGGGTTGGACGGGCTGCAGAACAGCAGGACCTTGGTCGCCTCGGTTCGCGCGGCCTCGAGCTGCTCGACGGTGACCATGTAGCCCTGGTCGATGCCGGCGAAGACCTCCACCGGGACGCCACCGGCCAGCCGGATGGACTCGGGGTATGTCGTCCAGTAGGGGCTGGGCAGGATCACCTCGTCGCCGGGGTCGAGCAGCGCCGCGAACGTGTTGTAGACGGCCTGCTTGCCGCCGTTGGTCACGAGCACATTGGCGGGGCTGACGTCATACCCCGAGTCGCGTTGGGTCTTCTCCACGATGGCCGCCTTGAGCGGCGGGAGCCCACCGGCGGGGGAGTAGCGATGGTTGACCGGGTCGCTGGCCGCCGCCACCGCCGCTGCGACGATGTAGTCCGGTGTCGGGAAGTCGGGCTCGCCGGCCCCGAAGCCGATGACCGGGGCCCCGTCGGCTTTGAGAGCCTTGGCCTTGGCGTCGACGGCCAGGGTCGCCGACTCGGCGATGGATCCGATCCGTGTCGACAGGCGGGGGCGGGACGTCGTCTGCTTTTCGTGGTGGGTCACCGGCTTATCTTTGCATCCGGTCCCCGCCCCGGACCATCTCGTGGGGAGGCCGTGCGGCGGGCCTTGCGACGGTGCATCCGTCGTGCTCCGGGGCTCTGGTGGAGTTCGCGCTCCTCACCCTTGTCGCGTAGACTCATCGATCGGGTGTCGCAGCCATGGATGTTGAGTGCTGCCCGCGCTAGCGCGTTGGCACGCCGATGCGGAGGAATGCGACGAAGGGCAATAGCTCAATTGGTAGAGCACTGGTCTCCAAAACCAGCGGTTGTGGGTTCGAGTCCCTCTTGCCCTGCACGGTAGGACCGAGTGTCGAAGGCGCTGGCCTGAGACGCATGAACTGAATGAGAAGACACCACCCGACACAGGACTGAGGCAGCGACGTGAGCAATCCCAGCGCATCTGACACCCAGGGTGTCGACCGCTCGCGCTCCGGCTTACCCGCCCGTCCCAGCTCGTTCGTCGCCCAGGTGCTGAACGAGCTCCGCAAGGTCGTCCGGCCCACCCAGCGTGAGCTGGTCACCTACACGATTGTGGTGCTGGTGTTCGTGAGCGTCATCATGGCGTTCGTGTTCGGTCTGGACCAGATCTTCCAGCGGTTGGTGGAGCTCGTCTTCGGCTGAGCAGGTAGTTCCGTGAGTGTCCGCTCTCACGCCAGCGCCGAATCTTCGGCGGTCCTCGGTCGCTCGCGACCACCAGAGTAGAAGTAAGGAAGTAGTTCATGTCGCAGGAGTTGTCACCCGAGACCGACGCAGACTCGTCGGCGGTCGAGGTCGAGGGCGCCGTCGAAGAGACGGAAGAGCTGCTCGACCCCGCCGAGGAGTTCCGGGCCACACTGCGCTCGCAGTTCGGCGACTGGTACGTCATCCACTCCTACGCGGGCTACGAGAACCGGGTGAAGCACAACCTTGAGACCCGGATCACGAGCCTCAACATGGAGGACTACATCTTCGCGGTGGAAGTGCCGATGGAAGAGGTCACCGAGATCAAGTCCGGCGTCCGCAAGCTCATCAAGCGCGTGCGGATGCCCGGTTACGTCCTGGTGCGGATGGACCTGAGCGACGAGTCCTGGGGAGCCGTGCGGCACACCCCGGGCGTGACAGGGTTCGTCGGCAACGCCCACCAGCCCGTGCCGTTGAGCATCGACGAAGTGATCACGATGTTGGCGCCGGTGTTCGAGCAGCCGGAGCAGGCCAAGGCAGCCGGCGGTGCCGGTGGCGGTGCCCGCAGTCGCCCCGCTCCCGAGGTCGACTTCGAGATCGGCGAGTCGGTCACGGTCATGGAGGGCCCCTTCGAGACCCTGCCCGCGACGATCTCCGAGATCATTCCGGAGTCGCAGAAGCTCAAGGTCCTGGTCTCCATCTTCGGTCGGGAGACCCCCGTCGAGTTGGCCTTCAACCAGGTCGCCAAGCTCTAGACACGGGGCTTCGGCCCCACATCATCCTGCCGCGCACCATCCGGTGAGCGGCACTGCAACCGGGTCATCGCCCGCGGCGTAGGCCCACCATCACAGGAGAGAAACATGCCCCCCAAGTCCAAGAAGAAGTCCGGCTTCATCAAGCTGCAGATCCAGGCCGGTGCGGCCACCCCCGCACCGCCGGTCGGCCCCGCACTGGGTCAGCACGGCGTCAACATCATGGAGTTCGTCAAGGCCTACAACGCCGCGACGGAGAGCCAGCGCGGCAACGTCGTGCCGGTGGAGATCACGGTCTACGAGGACCGCTCGTTTACCTTCATCACCAAGACCCCACCGGCCGCCGAGCTGATCAAGAAGGCCGCTGGGGTGCCCAAGGGCTCCGGTGAGCCGCACAAGACCAAGGTCGCCAAGTTGACGAACGCCCAAGTGCGCGAGATCGCCGAGACCAAGATGACCGACCTGAACGCCCACGATGTGGACCAGGCCGCCAAGATCATCGCCGGGACCGCCCGATCCATGGGCGTCACCATCGAGGGCTGAACGCCCTCAGCATCGACTCGCGCCGTCGGGACCGCCGACCGCGCGATGTGGCAGGGCCAGCGCTGGTCCGCTTGACCACACCTCCGTACGACCACCAAGGAGCACACATGAAGCGCAGCAAGGCATACCGCGCCGCCGCCGAGAAGATCGACGCCGACGTCCTCTACCCTCCCGCCGAGGCCATCACGCTGGCTCAGGAGACCTCGATCACCAAGTACGACGCGACCCTCGAGGTCTCGTTGCGCTTGGGTGTCGACCCGCGTAAGGCCGACCAGCTGGTCCGTGGCACGGTGAACCTGCCGCACGGCACCGGGAAGACCGCCCGCGTGCTGGTCTTCGCCAACGGTGACAAGGCCGAAGCGGCCCGCGCCGCCGGTGCCGACTACGTCGGCTCGGATGAGTTCATCGACAAGGTCGCCGGTGGCTGGCTCGACTTCGACGCCGTCGTCGCGACGCCGGACCTGATGGGCAAGGTCGGTCGACTCGGTAAGGTCCTGGGTCCCCGTGGCCTGATGCCCAACCCGAAGACCGGCACGGTCACGATGGACACGGGCAAGGCCGTCACCGACATCAAGGGCGGCAAGATCGAGTTCCGAGTGGACAAGCACTCGAACCTCCACTTCATCATCGGGAAGGCGTCGTTCGAGAAGAAGTCTCTCGCAGAGAACTACGCCGCCGCGATGGACGAGGTGCTGCGTCTGAAGCCGTCAGCCGCCAAGGGGCGCTACATCACCAAGGCCACGATGAGCACGTCGATGGGCCCGGGCATCCCGGTGGACGCCAGCAAGAGCGCCATCTCCGCCGACAGCGAGTAGGTCTCGAGGCTCTCCGCGAGCCTCAAGACACGACATAGTCGCCGGGACACACGGTATCTCCTGTGTCCCGGCGACTTTCGTATGCCTGGCCTAGCTGGGCCACCCTTCCTTGTGGACGACAGCCGGCTCGCTGCCGGGATCCCGGGCACGCTGACCGGGTGGACCCACTCGACGCTCGGCTCGCCGCACAGGGCGGAGTTGCTGCGGTGAGCCAGCTCTGCGCCATCGGTGTGACCCCGCAGGTGGTCGTGGCTTCCACGATCAGCCTGGTGTCGCGCTCAGCCACCACAGCGCGCTGTCGATCCTCGGCATACCCGTGTTCGG
>JBASAN010000374.1:0-10147 GCA_049650625.1 Ornithinimicrobium sp. | reverse complement strand
GTCATGTGAATCCTCACTGTGTGCCGGGAGCGGGATTCGAACCCGCACGCCCTTTCGAGCAAAGCATTTTGAGTGCTCCGTGTCTGCCATTCCACCACCCCGGCTTGGGGCAGCAAGATCATACCCGCCCGTCCGTGTCCTCACGTAAACGAGCGTAGGCGCTGGCACGGCCGTGCACGGCGTCTCCGACCTTGTGGATCCGCAGCGCGTTGATCGATCCGGGAACCCCCGGGGGAGAGCCTGCCACGATCACGATGAGGTCCCCTTCGGAGCAACGTTTCTCCCGCAACAGCGCTTCGTCGACCTGCATCACCATCTCGTCGGTGTGCTCCACGTAGGGGGTCAGGAAGGTCTCGATCCCCCAGGACAGAGCAAGCTGGGAGCGCGTGGTGGCTTCCGGGCTGAAGGCCAGCATCGGTATGGCCGAGCGGAGCCGAGACATGCGACGGGCCGAGTCACCGGTCTGGGTGAACGTCACCATGTAGGACACCTTGAGCAGGGCGCCGATATCCGCAGCCGCGCGAGTGACCGCGCCACTGGTGGTCTTGGGTTTGCTGCCCAGTGGCGTGATCCGGTCCAACGCCTGATCTTCGATGTTCTCAATGATGGTCGCCATCGTCTCCACGGCCTTGATCGGCCAGTCCCCCACACTGGTCTCGCCGGAGAGCATGATCGCATCGGCTCCGTCGAGGACGGCGTTCGCACAGTCGCTGGCTTCGGCGCGGGTCGGACGGGCATTGGTCACCATGGACTCCAACACCTGGGTGGCCACGATGACCGGCTTCGCGTTGCGACGGGCCATCTCGACGGCGCGCTTCTGGACCAGCGGCACCTGCTCGAGCGGTAGCTCTACCCCGAGGTCGCCCCGGGCGACCATGATCGAGTCGAAGGCCGCGACGATCTCGCGCAGGTTCTCCACTGCCTGGGGCTTCTCGATCTTGGCGATGACGGGGCGGCGGATGCCGACCTCGTCCATGATCGCGTGGACATCCTCGATGTCGGCGGCGGAGCGCACGAACGACAGAGCGATCAGGTCGGCCCCGGCGCGCAGAGCCCAGCGCAGGTCGTCCGCGTCCTTCTCGCTCAGCGCCGGGACGCTGACCGCGGCGCCCGGAAGGTTGATGCCCTTGTTGTTGGACACCGGACCGCCGATGACCACTTCGGTGATGACGTCGGTGTCGGTGACCTCCACTGCCCGCAGCTGCACCTTGCCGTCGTCGATGAGCAGGTCGTCTCCCGGCTCGACGTCGTCGGCCAGACCGTGGTGGGTGGTGCCCACCTCGTGCACGTCACCGGCCACGTCGCGCGTGGTGATGACGAAGCGGTCTCCCTCCGACAACGTGATCGGGCCCGAGGCGAATCGTGCGGTGCGGATCTTCGGCCCTTGCAGGTCCGCCAACACTGCCACCGCACGGCCGACCTCGTCGCCGGCGTGGCGGACCAGGTCGTACCGGCGCTGGTGGTCCTCGTGGTCACCGTGCGACATGTTGAGGCGGGCGACATCCATCCCGGCTCGCACCAAGGACGTCACCAGCTCCTGGGTGTCGACGGCTGGACCCAGGGTGCAAACGATCTTGGCGCGACGCATGGCTACACCCTATGCCGACCGCAGGTCAGGACGTGGACGATTCGTCGACGAGTTGGGCGGAGGGTTCTGCCTCGTCGAGGTGGGCGGATCCTCGGGGTGGGTAGTCGGCGCGAGAACCCCGGTAGACGTAGAGCGCGAGGCCGAGCAGGAAGATCGCCAGCGACACCCAAACGTTCACTCGCTGGCCGAAGACGATCTCCGCGGGGTCGGTGCGAATCAGCTCGATGAAGAAGCGCCCCAGCGTGTATCCCATCAGGTACAGCGCGAAGACCTGCCCGCGGGCGAACCGATGCCGCCGGTCCACCAGGATGATGCCGACTGCCACCAGTAGCACCCACAGGGACTCGAACAGGAAGGTCGGTTGGAAGGTTCCCAGCACCACCGCGTTCCCGGAAGCGTCCACTACTGCCCGACCGGCACCAGCGTCCCACTGGTGGACCTCGAGCGCCCATGGCGCCGTAGAGGGACCGCCATACAGCTCATTGTTGAAGTAGTTTCCCCATCGTCCCAGCGCCTGGGCCACGAGTAGCCCCGGGACGATCGCGTCGGCGATGTCGGCGAAGGAGTGGTCGTGGCGCCGACAGCCGATGTAGGCACCCACCGCTCCCAGGGCCACCGCCCCCCAGATGCCCAGGCCACCTTCCCAGATCTTCAGGGCGTCGATCGGGTTCCCGTTCTCCCCGAAGTAGGGGCGCGGGGAGGAGATCACGTGGTAGAGCCGCCCACCGACGATGCCGAACCCGATCGCCCAGCCCGCGATGTCGTAGATCTCCTCGCCGGTGCCTCCGCGAGCTCGCATCCGGTGGTAGGTGATCGAGATGGCGGCCAGGATCCCGGCCAGGATGCACAACGCATAGGCCCGCACCGGGATGGGGCCGAGGTGCCACACGGCCTGCTCGGGACTGGGCAACGACATCGGCATCGGCACCACCGCCGCTGCCAGCGTGTCGATCACGAGCGCTCCGCGAGGATGTCACTGAAGGAGGTGGGGTCCTGGAGCAGGCGGCCCAGGTCGTCCTGACCCACCGGCTCACCGTCGATCATCACGACCGGCGAGGACGTGACGCCGTCTTTGTTGGCCCGTTCGGCCATGTCTTGGACGTACGGCGCGTAGGTCTGCTCCTGGACACAGGTGGTGAACGTGTCCAGATCGGCACCCTCGATGCCGACGTCCTGAGCCACGTCGAGGAAGACCTGGTCCGGGTAGCCGTCGCCCTCGGTCTCGGGCTGCTGGGCAAAGACTCCTTCGACGAAGTCGCTGACCTGGCCGGCGTCGGCCACACAAACGGCGGCGTTCGCGGCTCGGGCCGAGGCGTCGTTGCCCAGCGAACCGTCGAGGAAGGACATGAAGGTGTAGGTGAGGTTGATCTGTCCGGCCGCGGCGGCCTCGCTGATGGCCGAGCCGGAGGTTTCTTCCAGCTGGGCGCAGAAGGGACACTGGAAGTCCTCGTAGACATGGACGTCCGGCACCCCGGTGGCCTCCGAGGTGACGGCGATGCCACCGCCCTCGGGCAGAGTGCTGGCCCCGCCTTGCGCGGTCAGACCGTCCCCGCGGACCGCCAGGTAGACCACCACGGCTACAACCGCGATCAGCACAAGAGTGACGAGTCCGATCAGCCCCATCGGTGGGCCGCTCGGCTGCTTGACTTTGGCCTTGGGGGCGGGGGGGCGAGGCATAACTTAGTCGGTCCTTTCTTGGGGAGCAGCCGACGTGGCTGTCCCGGTGCGGGTCAGTGTCCGGTCCACGGACAGCGGGCTTCGGGGGCGGAGGACGAGGCAGATCCCCGCGACGGCGAGTGCCCCATCTCTGAGGATCTCCTCCAGATAGCGCGTGGCGCTCGGATCCACCGGCCCACCGGTGCCGAAACAGCCGCAGTCGATCGCCAGACCGCGAGCCCAGGCTGAAGCGATGCCCGCCACGAAGATCAGCATCAGCGCGGTCCCCACAACGGCGGCCACCCGGGTCAGCAAACCCAGAATGAGCAGCGCTCCTACGGCGATCTCGACCACCGGAAGGGTGATGGCGATGAACTTCGCGACCTCGTAGGGGAACAGGTCGTAGGCCACCACCGACTGGATGGACCCGTTCAGGTCGGTGACCTTGAGGTACCCCGCGACGAGCAGCACCCCGCCAAGGACGAGGCGAGCCACCAGGGCGAGCAGGTCGAGGCTGCGGCGTTCCGGGGGCGACCCAGTCGTGGGGTCCCCAGGGTCGCCGGTATGGCGACGATCCGTGCGGACGTCCCCCGAGGGGACCCCGCTCCTGGGGTTGGTGCCGGTGCTCACCCTCTGCGTACTCCTTCGGCCAACTCCTGGGTCAGTGACCTCAACGCCCCACCGGAGGGATCCGTGCCCAACGCTGAGACCAGTGCCGAGCCCACGATGACGCCGTCGGCGAAGCTCGCCACCTCCGCCGCCTGGGCACCGGTGGAGACGCCCAACCCCACGCAGACGGGCAGGTCGGTGACGGCACGGGTCCGGGCCACCAGCGCCTGGGCGCCACCACCGACCGCGGCCCGGGCGCCGGTCACCCCCATCGTCGAGGCGGCATAGACGAATCCGCGACAGGCCTGAACCGTCATAGCCAGACGCTGGTCGGTGGAGGACGGAGCGACCAGGAAGATCGGGGCCACACCGTGCTGCTGGGCTGCGTCCCTCCAGACGCCGGCCTCGTCAGGGATGAGGTCCGGGGTAATCAGGCCCGCGCCACCGGCCGAAGCCAGATCGGCGGCGAACTGGGCCGGCCCGTAGCGCAGGACGGGATTCCAGTAGCTCATCACGACCGGCACCGCGCCTGCGGCGGCGACGGCCTCCACGCACCGCAGCAGGTGGGCGAACCGGAAGCCTGCGGCCAGGGCCCGCTCGGCCGCGTCCTGGATGACCGGTCCATCCATCAACGGGTCGGTATAGGGAACCCCCACCTCGACGATGTCAGCCCCGGCTCGAGCCAGATCCGCGCAGGCTTGCTCGGAGGCCGCCTGGTCCGGGAAGCCTGCGGGCAGGTAGCCGACCAGTGCCGCGCGTTGCTCGGCCCGAGCGCTCGCGAAGACCTCCTCCAACGTGGCGCTCACCAGCCACTCCCCTCGGCGTCGGCCACCGGCTCGGCCGCTTTCATCTTTTCGGCGTGCACAAGGTCCTCCCCGTCGACCAGGTCGAACCAGCGTGCTGCGGTGTCCACGTCCTTGTCTCCCCGTCCGGAAAGGTTGACCAGCACGATGCCATCCTCGCCGAGTTCCTGGCCGATCTTGAGGGCCCCCGCGAGAGCGTGGGCGGACTCGATGGCGGGGATGATGCCTTCGGTTCGGCACAGCAGGGCGAACGCGTCCATGGCCTCGGTGTCCGTCACCGGGTAGTACTCCGCGCGCCCCGACAGGAACAAGCTGGCGTGCTCCGGTCCCACCGAGGGGTAGTCCAGGCCGGCCGAGACGGAGTGAGAGTCGATCGTCTGACCGTCGTCGTCCTGGAGGAGATAGGTCGCTGCACCGTGCAGCACCCCGGGTGAGCCGGCGGAGAACCGGGCCGCGTGACGCCCGGTCTCGACGCCATCACCGCCTGCCTCGAGACCGACCAGCCGCACCGAGGGCTCGTCGCGGAAACGATGAAAGATGCCGATGGCGTTGGAGCCGCCCCCGACACAGGCACAGATCGCGTCGGGCAGCCGACCGGTCGCGGCAAGCAACTGGTCGTGGGCCTCGTTGCCGATCACGGCGTGGAAGTCACGGACCATCGTGGGAAACGGATGCGGCCCGGTCACCGTGCCGAGCATGTAGTGGGTCTCCTCGACGTTGGTGACCCAGTCGCGCATCGCTTCGTTGATCGCGTCCTTCAACGTCGCGCTGCCGTGGTCGACCGGGATGACCTCCGCCCCCAGAAGGCGCATGCGCGCCACGTTGAGGGCCTGCCGCTCGGTGTCCTTCTTACCCATGTAGACCGTGCACTCCAGGCCCATCAGGGCGGCGGCGGTCGCCGCCGCCACCCCGTGCTGGCCGGCGCCGGTCTCCGCGATGACCCTCGACTTGCCCATGCGCACGGTCAACAGGGCCTGACCGAGGACATTGTTGATCTTGTGCGAGCCCGTGTGGTTGAGGTCCTCACGCTTGAGGAAGACCCGGGCACCCCCCGCGTGCTGGGCGAAGCGTCGTGCTTCGGTCAACGGGTTGGGTCGTCCGGTGTACGAGCGCTGGAGCTCGTCCAGCTCGGCGGTGAACGCTGGGTCGCTCATGGCGGCGATGCGCGCGGCGTCGAGCTCGTCCAGGGCGGCCACCAGGGCTTCGGGCACGTACCGACCCCCGAAGTCACCGAACCGGCCGGGGGCATCGACCCGGAGCTCCGCGGTGGTGGGGGTGGCGGCCTGGAATGCTGCGCCGTGCTCGGTCGTGGTGCTCATGCGTTTCCCATCTGCTGTAGTTCAGCGGCACGTGCGACCGCGATCATCTCTGCGACGGCCGCGGACGGGTCGTCGCCGGTGACCAGGGCCTCCCCGACCAGGACGGCGTCGGCTCCGTGTTGGACGTACTCGGCGGCGTCAGCGGGTCCGCGAACGCCCGACTCTGCCACCAGGAACACCTCGTCGGGCACGCCGGGGGCCAACCGAGCGAACGTGTCGCGGTCGACCCGGAGGGTTTTGAGGTTGCGAGCGTTGACGCCGATGATCGTGGCGCCGCACCGCAGCGCGCGGACGATCTCTGTCTCGTCGTGCGCCTCCACCAGTGCCTGCATCCCCGCCGCCTCGGTGACCGCGAGCAGCGACGTCAGTTCGTCGTCCTCCAGTGCCGCCACGATCAGCAGCACGAGGTCGGCTCCCCACGCACGGGCCTCCCAGATCTGGTACTCCTCGACCATGAAGTCCTTGCGCAGGATCGGCACCGTCACGGCCCGCCGCACCGCGGCGAGGTCCGCCAGGCTTCCTCCGAAGCGGCGCTGCTCGGTGAGCACGCTGATCACGCTGGCTCCGCCGTCGACATACTGCACAGCGAGCGAAGCGGGGTCGACGATGTCGGCCAGTGCGCCCTTGGAGGGACTCGAGCGTTTGACCTCAGCGATCACGTGCAGCCCACCGCGCGCACGCAGACGAGCCATCACGTCCAGGGCGGGCGCGGCCTGAGCCGCCTGCGTCATGACCGCGTCCAGTGAGGTGGTGATCTTTCGCTCCGTGAGGTCCTCTCGGACTCCTTCGATGATCTCTTCCAGCACGGTCCGCATTCGACCAGCCTAACGGCGCCGACGGACGGGTCAGGCCCCTACCGGTCGGCGTTCGTGTGCGAAGTGTGCAGGTCCTGTCCGTAGCCGGCCTTGTTCAGCGCGACCCAGGCGCCGACGCCCACGAGGATCAGCGCGATGCCGACCCAACTGGCCCAGGAGAGCCCGAAGAAGATGCCGACCGAGATCAGGGCGCTGGCCAGCATGAGGATCCCTACCCCGGTCCACGCCGCCACGCTGTGACCGTGACCGAACTCGTCCTCCATGCCTGTCTCCTTTGTCGCCGAACGCCCCGACGCCGTTGCGTCGCGACTCCGATCCTACGCGTTTCGAGCCCTCAGTCGTCCGTAGTCGGGTCGTTACCTCGGCTGAGGTCGTTCCAGGCTGCTGTGTTGGCCCGGCGCTCCACCTCCGTCTGCGGCAACTGCCGGCCCGAGCCCAGGTCACGGTCGGTCGCAGAAGAGGGTGTTGCTCCGGATTCTCGGCCCGCTCGCAGCGCGAGCCAGGTCGCCCCGACAGCGATGAGGACGGCACCAGCGGCAAAGACCCATACCCAGGGGGTGGTCGAGGCCTGGGAGATGGCGACCGTTCCCGTGGTGGTCGCCTGGAGCTCCTCGGAGACACCCTGCCGTGCCGAGTCGGTCGGGTCTCGCGCGACCTGCACCACCAGCCATAGCGCCCACATCGCGTCCAGGCTCAACACGACCAGCGCGAGCATCCGTACCCGCCGACGGGTCAACAACCCGGTCAGCGCGGCCGCCAGCCCCAACACACCGGCCGCCGACAGAGCAGTGCTTGCGGCATACCCGCTGGCGGTGCGCAGGCTCTCTCCGAGCACGGGATCCTGCACGGTGAAGCGAACCCACGTCCGGCCTCCGCTGAGGGCGATGAGTGCCCCACCGACCACCGCCAGCCATCCGACCCATCGCGGCACTGGTCTAGTCGCTCTCGGTGAGGGTCGCCGTGGAAGTGGGGGTGGCGGTCTGCTGAGCGGCCCAGGACCTGTGCATGGTGGCGTAGACGCCGGGCTCGTCGATCAGCTGGCGATGGGGACCCATTTGCACCACCTCACCATCATCGACCACGATCACCACGTCCGCCGCCTCGGCAGTCGAGAGCCGGTGCGCGATCGCCACTGACGTGCGGCCGCGGGTCAGTCCTTCCAGGGCGCGCTGAATGCGGACCTCGGTCGAGGGGTCCACCGCACTGGTGGCCTCGTCCAGCACCAACAGGTCGGGGTCGGCCAGGTAGGCGCGGGCGATCGCCACGAGCTGGCGCTCCCCTGCCGACAGGGACTCACCGCGCTGCCCGACCTCGGTATGCAGTCCATGAGGAAGGGTGGCGACCCATGCGTCCAGACCGAGCTCGGTGATGGCCAGCTCGACGTCTGCGTCGGTGGCCTCCGGACGCCCAAAGCGCACGTTCTCCTGCAGGTTCTGGTCGAACAGGAAGCCCTCCTGCGGGACCATGACCACCCGTCGACGTAGGGAGTCGAAGGCGATCTCGGTCAACGGGTCGCCGTCGATGAGGATGGACCCCGCGCTGGGATCCATCAGACGGGTCAGCAGCTTGGCCATGGTCGTCTTGCCGGAACCGGTCTGACCCACGATCGCCACCCGGGTCCGTGGCTCGATGCGCAAGGTGACGTCACGGAGCACGCTCTCCCCGCCGGGGTAGGCGTAGCCGATGTCGGCGAAGTCCACGGTGATCGGTCCGCGCTCCTGGTGGGTGCCCTCGGGTCCGGGGTCCGAGACGTCTGCGGGGGTGTCGATGATGCCGATCACCCGTCGCCATCCCGCGACGGCGTTCTGCAGCTCGTTGAGGATCTCGGTCGCCATCAGCACAGGCTGGGTGAACAGGTTGACCAGGAACAGGAAGGCCAGCAGCTCCCCCAGGCTGATCGATCCTCGGGCGGCGAGCACCGTCCCGACCACCAGAACCATGGCCAACGTGAGACCGGCGAAGGCCTGGCCCGAGACGAAGGCGAGCACCGACCGGGCCTGGGCGGCGATGGCCGAACGGCGATGGGTCTCGATCGCCTCGTCGATGCGCGCCTCGGTGCGGTCCTCCACCCCGTAGGCCCGAATGGCGACGGCTCCGACCACGGACTCGGAGATGGCGCCCAGCATCGACCCGACGTTGGTGCGCACGGCGCCGTAAGCCCGACCGAGCATCGGCTGAAAACGTCGGATCAGCAGCACCAGGGGCACGAAGCACAGGTAGACGACACCCGCCAGAACGGGGCTGTAGAACAACATCAGCAGGGTGGCCAGGAAGATCTGCGCCGTCGAGATCAGCAGCATCAGCCCGCCGAACTGCACGAACATCGAGATCGTGTCCACGTCGCTGGTCACTCTCGAGACCAGCGCACCCCGACGCTCGGTGTTCTGGGTGAGGACCGAGAGGTCGTGGATATGCCGGAACGCTGTGATGCGCAGGGTGGCCAGCCCCGACTCGGCCGCCGTGAAGAGGCGGAGGTTGACCAGATACTGCGCCACGCTCGTCAGCACGACCCCGCCCGCGGCGATCAGGATGGCCATGACCACGAAGGAGACGTCCGGTCCGTCCTCAGCCATGATGCCGTTGTCGGTGGTCTGCTGGACCACGAACGGGATCAGCACTCGCCCGAGTGTGGCCACCAGGGCCAACACCACGGTGACCACGAGCCCCCGACGCAGCTCGGGAGACAGCTCGAGCCCACGACGGACGGTGGCCATGGTCGACAGCCCGGAGCTCTCCCCGATCTGGCTGTTCGCCTGCGGGTCTTCGGCGCTCACGGCGACTCCTCCTCCGACTCCAGCGCGGCACGCTCGGCGGCCTCGCGAGAGTAGGCCTGGACCAGGTTGGCGTATCCCGGACACCGACGGACCAGCTCGTCGTGACTGCCCTGATCGGCAACCCGCCCCTGCTCCAGATAGACGATCCGGTCCGCCAGCAGGATGGTCGCCATGCGGTAGGCAACGACCAGCACGGTCATCCCGTCCCGTGCGGTGCGCAACGCCGAAAGGATCTGCTGCTCGACTGAGGGGTCCACGGCGCTGGTCGCGTCGTCGAGAACCAACAGCCGGGGTCGACGCACGATGGCGCGGGCGAGCGCGACCCGCTGCCGCTGTCCTCCGGACAGCGTGCCGCCCCGTTCCCCGACGACCGTCTCCTCCCCGTGCGGAAGGTCTTTGACGAACGAGGTCGCCTGTGCGACCTCCAGCGCCGCCGCCACCGCGCCCGGACCGTAGTCCCCACCGAGCGACACGTTGTTGGCCAAGGTGTCGTCGAAGAGGAAGGTGGACTGGCTGACCAACGTCGCCACGTCGCTGACGCCCCCCGCACGGATCGTGCGCAGGTCCAGCTCATCGACTTCCA
>JBASAN010000373.1:0-2045 GCA_049650625.1 Ornithinimicrobium sp. | reverse complement strand
GTCCTGGAACGGGGTCCTGGTGAGCATCCAGTCCCAGGATGTCCACCTGGGTGAGACCGTCCCGGCGTAGCGATACGGCCAGGTGGGTCTCGAAGGCGTCCACGGCGGCCACGCGCACCCCATCCTGCCCCGGGATGACGGTGCGCCACTCCTCGGCTGACGGGGAGCTGATCGGGGCCCAGGACAGTTCGAAGTCTCGGTGGGTGCGGTTGTGCACGATCCACAGGCGATCCCCCGCGGGCTCCACGTCGTACTCGACGTTGTCCTCGCGCGGGGCGATCACGGTGAACGGCTCCAGCGGCGTGCTGGAGTCGAGCATCCAGTACTCCGAGGAGTTCTTGCTCGCCAAGCCGATCACGATGAACCGGTCGTCGCGTGAGGTGCTCAGCCCCATCCAGAACCGTTCGTCCTCTTCGGCATGCACCAACACATCGTCCTCACCGGTGCTCCCGACGTGGTGGCGCCATACCTGGTGCGGACGCCAGGCCTCGTCGACACGGGTGTAGAAGAGGACGTCCTCGGCCTGGGACCAGGCCAGTCCGTAGCCGACCCCGGTCACTGCCTCGTCGATCAGCTCGCCGGTCGCCAGATCTTTGACCCGCACGTCGAAGCGCTCGTCGCCGGCATTGTCGACGGCGTAGGCCAGCAGCGCTCCGGAGGGGCTGATGTCGAAGGCACCGAGGGAGAAGAACTCCTGCCCCTGCGCTTCGGCGTTGGCATCGAGCAGCATCTCCTCGTGCGCGGGCACGTCCCCTGCTGCGGTCACGGGCCGCCCCGGGGAGGCGTCCACCGCGACCCGCGCGTAGAGGGGGTACTGCTCGCCTTCCACCGTCCGCGTGTAGTACCACCAGCCACCGTGTCGCACCGGCACCGAAAGGTCACTCTCCTGGGTGTGGCTCTTGATCTCGCCGAAGATGTCCGCGCGCAGGTCCGCGAGGTGGGAGGTGACGCTCTCGGTGTAGGCGTTCTCGGCCTCGAGGTGGGCGATGACCTCGGGATCGTTCTTGTCTCGCAGCCACTCGTAGTCATCTGCGACAGCGTCACCGTGATGGGTTCGCGTCAGTGCCTTCCGGGCCGCTTGGGGAGGGTGGGGCAACGGGGGGTGCTCGTTCACTCGGATCACGCTACGGCACCGATCGCGCCGCGACCTACGAGGTGACCGCCGCCGAGCCGAGCAGGGCCTTGAGGTCTCCGAACAGCTCTGGGGACGCAGTCACCCGCAGCGACTCTTCGAGCTGCAGCAGCACCGAGCGTCCCGGGCTCATCAGCTTGACGTGCACGTCGGTGGCCCCCGGGTGCTCGCGCAGGACGCCCGTGAGGCTCTGCGCCAGAGTGTCCGTGGCCCGACCCAGGGGCATCGTCACCACGATCGGACCTCGCGGCCCGGTCTTGATCTCCGGCAGGGTCAGATCCTGGGCGATGACCTCTACCCCGTCCTCACCCTTCTTCAGCTTGCCACGGACCACACACACGGTGTCCTCGGCCAGCATCGTCGACACCGTCATGTAGGACTTCGGCCAGAAGACGACCTCGACCGAGGCGGCCATATCCTCCACGAGTACCCGGGCGTAGGGATCACCGTTCTTGGTGCGTTTCATGCTGATTCCGGTGATCAGTCCCGCAAGGGTGACAAAGTCCCCGTCGGCCGCGCCGTCCTCGCTGGCCAGGCTCGAGATCGGCGCCTGCGCGTGCTGAGCCAGGATGTGTTCGATGCCGTTCAGCGGGTGGTCCGAGACGTACAAGCCGAGCATCTCACGCTCGAACGCGAGCAGGACCTGCTTCTCCCACTCCATATCCGGCACCGGCGGCAGGGTCACCAACTGGACGACCTCACTCGAGCCGTCGCTCATGCCCCCGAACAACGAGTCCTGGCCGATCGCTTCCTGCTTCTTCTCCTCCACCAGGGCCTCGACGTAGCGCTCGTGAATGCTCACCAATCCCTGCCGGGAGTGGCCGAGGGAGTCGAAGGCGCCGGACTTGATCAGCGACTCGATGGTGCGCCGGTTGCACACCACGACGGGACACTTGCGCAGGAAGTCCTCGAA
>JBASAN010000372.1:0-3740 GCA_049650625.1 Ornithinimicrobium sp. | reverse complement strand
CACCCTCATGACCGAGGTGATGGAGTCCTGGTCCGATCTGTGGAAGCAGCGTTTGCGGTGGAAGCGAGGGGCCGTCGAGAACTGCCTTCAATACGGTCTGACCAGCGTGACCTGGCGCTACTGGGGCCGTCAGATTCTGACCGCTCTAGGCCTTCTTGTCACCGTGATCTACTTCGCCACCATTGTGTGGGCTTTGACAGTAGGCGGAGGCCTTCACCTTCACCCGTTCTGGGTGGGAATCACCGGTGTTTTCGTGCTGGAGCGCGTTCTCACCGTCCGATACCGAGGCTGGCGGCAGATGGTCCTGTCCGCCTCAATGTACGAGCTGATTATCGACATGTTCCTCCAAGTCGTGCACGCAAAGGCATACGCCGATGTGGCACTCAACCGCGAAAGAAAGTGGTAACCATGTACAACAACCCCTCCGCCCCGTTGGCCGCCGGTGGCACCGGCGCTTTGGCTATGACCGGATTCAACTCCGTGTGGCTGATCCTCGCAGCGTTCGCCTTCTTGGCCGTCGGCACCGCCTTGATGCGCATCACGCCGACGCCCGCGCGTGCCGTCGCTGCCCGTCAGGGCCATTGGTCCGCTGTCTACCTCGGCCGTCACCGTCGTTAGGACTCCGCTGCGGTGGATCGGCGCGGCCTTCGTTGCTGTGGGGGTAGCCCTCGTCGCCTTCGGTGGATACGTCTTCTGGGGTAGCAACATCGCTGGTGACCAAGCGGCCGCTGAGATTTTGCAACGGGCGACCGAGCAGCTGAACGATCCCGCGGCCGCGCAGTCAGCCTCGGCCGCCTCGGTCCCCCCGGTAGCAAGCGCGGCACGAGGTCAATCCGTGCAGCCTTCCCACGGGCAGTGGGCCGTCGACGAGGAATCCGCCTACGCTCACGGGGACACGGTCGCGGTGGTGTCTATCCCATCGATCGATGTCGAGCTACCGGTCCTCGAGGGCGTGGAGGCGGACATCCTCGACCAAGGGGTGCTGGGTCACTATCCCGGCACGACTGGTCCAGGGTCGGTCGGCAACTTCGCCGTGGCCGGGCATCGCACGACCCACGGTGCGCCGCTCTATGACCTCAACAAGGTCGCGGTCGGCGACTCGATCATCGTTCAGACCCCGCAGGGCTGGGACGTCTTCACCATGGCGCGGCAACGCATCGTCGATCCCGACGCTGTCGAGGTCGTCGCCGCTGTGCCCGACGACGCCCGGTCCACGCCAACGCAGCGGTGGATGGTGCTGACGTCGTGCCACCCGAAGTTGAGCGCCGCCCAGCGCATCGTGGTCTACGCCCGGCTCGACCGGCACCTGTCACTCGACCAGGGTCCGCCTGCCGAGCTCGGCACGGCGGGGTGAGCCTGACGGGGATCTACGCGTCAACCGCGTCGGTTGAGGTTGTCGAACTGCACGCTGCCGGCTGGATCGTCGAGGGCACCGTTGCCACCGCCCAGCTTCACGTGGCCCACCGCCGATCTGACCCACCGTGGGGATTTTCGCCGGGGAGTCACTGCGCTCCATGACCGACCGTCGGGGCTGGCCTCGAAGTACAACCATGACCCCGACGCTCTGATACGTAGCCACCGGTGCTCGATCCGGTCATAGACGAAGTCGACGCTGCGATCGACTCCGCCTGTCCGGATGCGGGCCCGCCCCACGTCCTCGCCCACGCTGATGAGGCTGACGCTGTTTCGGGCGTCCCGGGCGAAAGTCACCTCGGACTCGCTGTAAGGATGGACCCCCCGCGGACGAACCTGCTCGACAGCGATCACCGCGTCGGCGAGGCGATACTCCTTGTCGGACTGCAGCCCGTGGTAACCCGGGCCCAGGGGTAGGTCCAGCCGACCCTGCTGGATCGACGGTGTGCCGTACTGGTGGATACCGGGCCAGCGGGAGGTCTGAAGCCCGGTATCGAATGCGTCGACCAGATCAGCGGTCGCGAGAACCCCGCTCGACGCCGGAGGAGTCGTGAATCCGGCCGGTAGGGGTGTCCACCGAGCGGAGGAGAAGGTGACCTCGAAGGGTTCTTGCCGGTCCGCGGCCACACCGTCCATGAGCCAGAGATTCATACGCATCCTGGCGTCGGAGTAGGTCGGGACCTCATCACCCCAGAGCTCTCGCTCGTGCAGGAGGACGCCGGTGTCGTCGCGGACGATGCGCCACCGCACGTAGCCGGGTGCCCACAGGAACGAGTGCGTGATCGGTCCGGTGTAGTCCAGGCTGAACTCACGGATCCAGGGCGGGTCAGGTTTGTGAAGGGTGATCGAGCCCGGCCCGATCCCGGGCTTGCCCCACTCGGCGTACTCGATGTCGATCTCTTCGTGTCCCTCGGCCGGGCTGTTGTGCTGGTAGGTGAACAACCCCAGCACCGAGCGCTCGTTCGGAGGAAGGACCGAGCTCGTCGTGGTGAAGGAGAAGGTGCCGTAGCCCGCCGGACTGTCACGCACCACTTCAGCACTCTGCCACTGGTCCGCTGCGTTCTTCTGGACCTTGAGCTTCATCGAGCCGCGATCGCCGAGCTCGACTCCGCTGCGATGCCAGCGGTTCGGCCCGGGGCCTTGGCTGACTGCTTCCTTGGCTGACCACCGTTGACCTGACCAGGTGAAGCCGAGATCGTCCCGCAGCGGCGTGAAGCTCTCCACACCCTCCGATGCGGAGACGTACTCGCCCAACGACGTCATAGTGGAGGAGTAGATCACCTCCTCCCCGCCGAGCCCGTACAAGGCGTGCGGCGGCCGCTGGCTCAGAGACCGGGCGGTGACCGGGTGAACCTCGTCCCTGGGTGTCAGAAGCACCGGGGATCCGTCGCGCGCCGCGGCGGCCGCCCCGACCAGGGCGTCCGGGAAGTTCTGCCCCGAGGCGACATACGTGGTGACGGTGGACGGTGTCGATGGGGAAGGGATCTCGGCGGCCACAGCAGCGGCCGTGCGGTAGCGGTCGCTCCCCGCGATACGTCGCACCGTCGTTCGGCTGTAGGAGCGAGCGGAGCGAAGGACGGCGTCCGAGATGGTCGCCGGACCTCCGAGAATGACGATCTGCTGCGGGTCCAGGCGTCCCAGCTCGGCTCGAGTCGCGGCGTCCAGACCCGAGGGCCGGGTCAGCACCAGCGGGGCTCCTTGGTGACCGGCCAGGGCGGCCCCGGCGAGCGCATCGGGATAAGCCTCACCGCTGGCCAGGTACGCCGTGGTGACCTTGGCGGGGTAGAGCCGGGAGACGGCCAGGGACGTGGCGTAGGCAGTGTCACCGCCGACGCGGACGACCTGTCCTGAGGAGGCGTACTGCTTGAGGCCGTCGACGACCGATGCGGACACCTCTGCCGCGCCCCCGACCACCACGATGCGCAGAGGGCGTAGCCGTCGGAGCGCGGCGGTGGTCTCGTCGGGGAGGCGGGTGTCGCGGGTCAGCAACAGGGGGGCGCCCTGGACGCCCGCGCGGGAGGCCGCGGTCAGCGCATCGGGGAAAGTCTGCCCGTTGGCCACGAAGACCGTCGGTGTTCCTGCGGGCCAGGACTGCGCAACGACTGCCGAGGTGGCGTAGCGGTTGGGCCCCGACAGTCGCATGGCCCCTTCGCCGGGGGCGGTGTCCTGCGCTGGGGCGCTCGGGCTCGCCGGATGCGGCGCGGCCGATACGGAGGCGGGAGGCGACACGGCGACGGTAGCGAAGAGGGCAGCAAGACACCCTGACAACACTCGAGTCCACATGAACTTCCCTCCGGATCTCCTTCAGCATCCGTGATGGCAGGGGT